>CAYQRJ010000040.1:0-13091 GCA_964419855.1 uncultured Crocinitomix sp. | reverse complement strand
ATTTAGTTATTGGGTTCCCCGATAGGAATCGGGATAGTTGTTTAGTTACTTAGTTGATTAGTTACTTAGTTATTGGTTATTCGTAATTTGGTTATTTGTTATTTGGTTATTCGTAATTCATAATTTGGAAATTCATAATTCATAATTCATAATTCGGTTATTTGTTATTCGTAATTTAGTAATTCGTAATTCATAATTCTCTACCCCTGATTGTAGTGACATCCTTTTGAAAAAGAGTTTTAAAAAATGTTAGCAGTTTAAAGCGACCCAAGAAGCTTTAAAATGTGTTACATTTTATTAACTGTTTGAAAAAGATATAGCGGAAAGCAGGAAATAGGTTCTGATAATAATTTGGTAAGGTGTAAATTTCATAGTTTTTCTCCACAAAATTTGCAGTAATCGGCATCATAATCGTGTCCGTCTTTTGAGCAAGAAGGGCAGGCTTGAGTTGAAATTTTACTTTGTTTTTCTTTTTTTATGAGTTCGTTGGTTACAATTCCGGTGGGGACAGCAATAATGGCGTAACCTAAAATCATTACAATTGATGCTATAAACTGCCCTAAAGAGGTTACAGGAGCAATATCGCCATAGCCAACGGTTGTTAAGGTAACAATAGCCCAATAAATACTGCGTGGAATAGAGGTGAAACCACTGTCTTCTGATTCTACTAAATACATTACTGTACCTAAAATGGTAACCATAGTTAAAATAGACAATAAAAACACCATTATTTTTTGTTTAGATGCTTTTAAAGAGTCGATTAATTTTTGAGATTCATTTAAGAACTCACCTAATTTTAAAATTCTGAATACACGCATTAAACGTAAAGCCCTTATCACCATTAACGAGCGTGAACCCGAAATAAATATCCCTAAATAAGTAGGTATAATTGATAATAAATCTATGATTCCGTAAAAGCTAAAAATGTATTTAAAAGGTTTATTAATGCTAATGATGCGTGCAAAGTATTCAATTGTGAATAAAATGGTGAATCCCCATTCTAAATCGTGTAGTAATTGTGCATATTCTTTTCTGTAATCAGGAACAGACTCTAACATTACCACAATAATACTTAATACAATTAAAATTAATAAAATAATATCAAATAATTTACCTGCAAAAGTGTCGGCTTCATAAATAATTTCGTGCATTTTTAAACGCCACGTTTTTAACCCCGATTTGTCTTCAATATATTGTGGAATTTTTGCCATTAATTTAATTCTAAAATATTTAATTTGGTGTTTTTTGCCAGTTGAGAATTTATAATAGAACGGCTATCTCTGTTGTGTTCAGCTGGTTTTAATTCTTTTTTAAATAAATTGATGTTTTTGTTTAATTTCCATTTGATTATTGTTCCGTATCCCTTGTAAACGCCATTGTCAATATAAACAAAGGAAGCTTCTTTGTTGTTTTTACCCTTATCTAAAATTAAAAAAGATTGGTTGTTAAAAGATAGGTAATTAATCAATTGATTGACTTTTTGGTTATAGTCATTTTTGGATTCTTTACCACAACAAGCCCCTTGACATTTTTTAATACCATAGTCAAAACAAGCAGTAGAAGAGGTGTATAAGTTACAAAGTTTTTGACATAAATGATACTCATCTTTCCACTTTTCTAACTGTTCTTTTGCTGATTTTATAGAAGTAAATGTATAAATAGGGGCTCCAGCATTTGTGTTTTTTTTAACCACTAAATTTATAAAATCATTTTGGTCGGTGTAGGAGTAAAGGCCGTAATTAAAATTTGTATTTTTTTGCGATTGATTAAAAATAGGTTGATGTTTTTTTATTAATTCAGACTCAATGAGTAATGCTACTAACTCGCTATGTGTAATGATGTATTCGATTTTAGCAATTTGCTTTTTCATTTCAACAGCTTTGTTAGTTGAATTGTTTTTTAAATGTTGCCCGATTCTTTTTTTTATGTGGATACTTTTTCCAACATAAATTAGCTCGTTGGCTTCATTAAACAATTTGTAAACTCCAATTTTGTTAGGTAAGTCATCATATTGGTTTAAATTTAACTTTTGATTAAGTTCTTTAGGATTAATGTCTTGCTTAATAAAAGACGATAAATTGTCATCATCTAATTTGTAAATGTGTTCTAAAATTTTAGCAGTGGCAAGGGTGTCATCCATTGCTCTGTGATGACTTTCTAAATTAATGTTTAGATGTTTAGTTAGATTTTTTAAACCATAAGATTCAACACCTGGCACTAAAACTCTAGACGATTGAATGGTACAGAGGTGGGGAAGTCTTAAATCAAACCCTAGTGCTTTAAATTCATTTCTAACAATAGGATAATCAAAACTAATGTTGTGAGCTACAAAAATCCTATTTTCAAGCATTTGATATATTTTTTTGGCTATTTCATAAAATTTTGGAGAGTTGGCTACGTGTCTATCCCTAATACCTGTTAACTTAGTAACAAACCAATCAATTTTTTTTTCTGGATTAACTAACGTTTCGTAAGTTTCAATAATTTCTGTACCATTATGAATAATAATAGCTATTTCAATTATTTTACTGTCTTTAGGTTTACCACCAGAGGTTTCTATATCAACTACTGCAAATTCCAAATTATTAATTTTACTGCAAAAGTAATGATTTTGTTGTTAAATTTTATTTTTTCTCGCAACAATGCAAACACTTGTAGTAAGATTAAAAATAAGTTTAATATCGGAAAAAAATAAATAAAAGATATCCGATATTAAAAAAAATGTGTATCTTTGTGGTGTGATAAAGGTGGAATTAACATATAGGCAAGAATTTCAAACAATATTTGATAGACTATTTGACAAACAAAATATGTTAAATAAAGCAAGACCTTTGCCTAAAATTGCTGTTCAAAAAATTAAAGAGGCTTTATCGGTTGAGTGGACTTACAACTCCAATAGTATAGAGGGTAACTCATTAACATTACAAGAAACTTATGTGGTTTTAAATGATGGGATGACCGTTAAAGGAAAATCATTAAAAGAGCATTTTGAAATTAACAATCATCATAAAGCCTTAGATTACTTGTATCAAATAGTAGAGCAAAAACAACAATTAAATTGCAGTAGTATTTTAGATATTCACCGTTTTATGTTAAACAACATAGAGGATTTATATGCAGGTAGGTTACGTAATGGAGGTGTTCGTATTCAAGGGGCTAATTTTGTGCCACCTAATGCGTTAAAAGTTTCTGATTTGTTAGATGAATTAATAGAATACGTAAATACCAATCCTCAGCAATTAAATGTTATTGAGTTGGCTACTGTTTTTCATCATCAATTTGTTTGGATACATCCTTTTTTTGATGGTAACGGACGAACAGTAAGGTTAGCTATGAATTTAATTCTACTCAATGCTGGTTTTCCGCCTGCCATTATTTTACGTAATGATAGAAAAAAATATTATGCTGCACTCAATTCGGCTAATAATGGTAATTATAGTAAATTAATGTTACTAATGTGTCAAGCCCTAGAGAGGTCGCTTAATATTTACATTAATGCATTGCCCGATTCTACACAAGAGTATGAAGAAATTAGTTCTATTGTTAAAGAACCAAGTGTACCTTATGGACAAGAGTACATTAGTTTATTGGCTAGGCAAGGAAAAATAG
The DNA here is from genome assembly GCA_964419855.1 of uncultured Crocinitomix sp. Classification (GTDB taxonomy): domain Bacteria; phylum Bacteroidota; class Bacteroidia; order Flavobacteriales_D; family Crocinitomicaceae; genus Putridiphycobacter. Next base: position 9,482 of record CAYQRJ010000040.1, on the reverse strand, counting down.
ATGCCTATAAAGAGGGGCGTAATTGGTTAACTTCAAAAAAAGCCATTCAAAATTACATTAATCAGAGGCAACGCAAAAGGCTTTTATACTAAACTAAAAAGTCCTTGAATTGTAAAAAAAAACAAGGACTTTTTAGATTTTATGGTTATATAAAAAATAGTTGATTAGAATTTTAGTTCATTTCTATTGTAACCTACTTTAACCCGCAAAATTCATCACTATATTATTATTTTTTAATTACTGTAATTAACTACATCTAACAAAAAAACTATCCTTTAAACAGCTTAATGGTTTGGCTTAATTTATTTTTTAAATCTTTACGCTCAACAATGTAATCTAAAAAGCCGTGTTCTAGAACAAATTCTGCGCGTTGAAATCCTTCAGGAAGGTCACGTCCAATAGTTTCTTTAACCACTCTTGGACCTGCAAAAGCTATTAAAGCGTTAGGTTCGGAAATGTTAATGTCTCCAAGCATTGCAAAAGAAGCAGTTACACCTCCAGTTGTAGGGTCTGATAAGAAAGAAATGTAAGGTAATTTAGCATCAGCTAATTGAGTTAATTTTGCAGACACTTTAGCCATTTGCATTAAAGACAACCCAGCTTCCATCATTCTTGCTCCACCAGACTTAGAAATAATCATAAAGGGGCATTCTAATTTAATAGCCATATCAATGGCTCTTACAATTTTTTCTCCCATAACAGAACCTAAAGACCCTCCAATAAATTTAAAATCCATAGCGGCTACTACAAATTTATCGCCATTAATTTTACCGTGAACGGTTTTTATGGCATCTTTTAAGCCTGTTTTCTCTTGAGTAGCTTTAACCCTATCCGTATATTTTTTGGTGTCTTCAAATTTAAGTGGGTCGCCTGATGTTAAACCTTTAGCAAATTCAGTATATTTTTCGTTATCAAAAATTAAACTAAAATATTGGTCTGAGGTTAATTTTTCGTGATGATTACAATTGGCACATACCCAAAGGTTTTGTTTATGATCTTCAGTAGAAATTACTGTTTTACAAGTTGGACATTTATACCAAAGTCCTTCTGGTGTTTCTTTTTTGTCTTTGGTTGACGTTTTAATGTTTTCGGTAGATCTTTTAAACCATCCCATAATAAAAATATTTTTTAAGCTTAAAAATTAAGCGATTGTAATTGTTTCGTCTAAATATACTTGTTGTACAGCATTAATAATTTCAATACCGTCTTTAAATGGTTTTTGGAACGCTTTACGTCCTAAAATTAAACCTTGTCCACCAGCACGTTTGTTTACAATGGCTGTTTTTACAGCAGATTGCATATCGTTAGAATCGTTTCCAGTAGATGCTCCACCAGAATTAATTAATCCATTACGTCCCATATAACAATTAGCCACTTGATAACGTGTTAAATCAATTGGGTTATCGGTTGATAATTCGGTGTACATTTTTGGGTGAGATTTACCAAAATTAATGGCAGTGTAGGCACCGTTTAATGTGGGCATTTTTTGTTTAATAATATCAGCTTGTATAGTAACTCCAATGTGGTTAGCTTGTGCAGTAATGTCGGTAGATGTGTGATAGTCAACGCCGTCTTTTTTAAAGGCGTCATTTCTAACATAGCACCATAAAATAGTGGCTAAACCTAGTTCGTGAGCACGTTCAAAAGCTTGTGCAATTTCAACAATTTGTCTTTCAGATTCTGGATGACCAAAATATATGGTTGCTCCAACAGCAGTTGCTCCCATATTCCAAGCGTCTTCTACACTTCCAAACTCAATTTGATTAAAAGTGTTAGGGTATGATAGCATTTCGTTATGATTTAACTTTACAATAAAAGGTATTTTGTGTGCATATTTTCTAGCTACAGAGCCTAAAACACCAAATGTAGATGCTACACCACTACAACCTGCTTCAATAGCAAGTTTAACAACATTTTCTGGATCAAAATACATTGGGTTTGGGGCAAAAGATGCTCCTGCTGAGTGTTCTATACCTTGGTCAACAGGTAAAATTGATAAGTAACCTGTTCCAGCTAAATTTCCGTGATTATATAAGGCATTTAAGTTTTTTAATACTTGTGGATTTCTGTTAGTTTGCATAAAGCATCTATCAACAAAATCTCCACCTGGTAGGTGAATCATTTCTTTAGGAATGGTTGTACATTGATGAGATAATAATTCTTCCCCTTCTTTTCCTAGTAGTTCTGTAACATTAATTTTAGCCATTACTTTAATTTTAAAATTTTCGCAAATCTAATAAACTTTATGTTTTATGTTGTTGCTAATTTATTTATTTTTTGATTTATAATTTCTAAAGCCAATTTTAATTGCTCATCTCTATTTAAATCAGAGTTGTCAATTACTATGGCATCTTTAGCTTGTTTTAAAGGACTAATTTCTCTAGTTGTGTCAATATAATCTCTTTTTTGAATGCTTTGACGCACTTCATCAAAATTAACTTTGTGTCCTTTTTCTAATAATTCTTTATAACGTCTTTCTGCTCTAATGTCGGTAGATGCGGTCATAAATAATTTAACGTCTGCGTTAGGAAAAACAACTGTACCAATATCACGCCCATCCATTACAACACCACCTTGTTTACCCATTTCTTGTTGTAAAGTTACTAGTTTTTCTCTAACTTCTTTTATGGCACTAATTGGGCTAACTTGTTTTGAAATTTCAAGAGTTCGGATTTGTTTTTCAACATTTTCTCCATTCAATATTGTTTCTGATATTCCTTTATCTTTATTAAAAGAGAATTCAATGTTTATGTTAGGTAGGGCTTTTAATACACTTTCTTTTAAATAATGACCATCTTTTAAATTGCCATTTTTTAATAAATAATAAGTGACTGCTCTATACATAGCTCCACTGTCAATATATCTATAATTTAGATGTTTAGCAATTTCTTTGGCTAAAGTACTCTTTCCGCAAGATGAATATCCGTCTATGGCAATGGTTGCTTGTTTCACAACAACAAAAATACAAAATAAATATAAAACTAACTTAAAATAAAGGGTAATTATTTCTTTAAAAACTGAGTGATTTTAGATAGGGGTTTTCTAATTAAAGTCAACAAGTTGGGTTTCAGACCATTCATTTTCCAAGCCATTTTATCTTCTTTATTTGCCTTTAAACGATTTTTTATAGAAGCATTACTCATTCCTCCAACACGCATTTTGGTAATAATTTCATCTAAATAGGCTACTTTAATGTTGTGTTTATGAATCATTCTTAGCATTAACTCATAATCTGCTGCTGATTTTAATTTTAAGGTGTAGTGTCCATATTTATTATAGCAATCTTTTTTAATGAAAAATGTAGGGTGGGGTGGCATCCAACCTTTTAAAAATGCTTTTGGTTTATAATTACCTGCTATCCAAGTTCTTGTTATTTTATTAGTATCATTTGCATCAACATAAACTAAATTGGCATAAACTGCATCAGGTTGGTGTTGTATAAAGGTGTTAACAATTTTTTCAATGACTTGATTATTGGCATAAAAATCATCAGAGTTTAAAATTCCAATAATATCGCCTGTTGAATTTTTAATGCCTTTGTTCATAGCATCATAAATACCTTTGTCTTTTTCGGATATAATTTTTGAAATTTTATCATTGTATTGATTACAAATGTCTAGGGTGTTATCGGATGATTGTCCGTCAATAATAATGTACTCAATGTTTGGGTAGGTTTGGTTGACTACAGATTTAATAGTATCCTCAATAGTTTTGTCAGAGTTAAAAGCAACGGTAATAATACTAACTTTTGGTTGGTTCATTTTAAGATTCAAATTGTCGAGTTCTTATTTTTTTTGCAGGATTTCCTTTATAAATTCCATTGGCTTCAAGGTTAGTTGATGCTACTGAATTAACAGCTAAAATTGAATGAGAATGACAAGTGACATTTTGAGTTACTATGGCTTTTGCACCTATCCAAACACCATCTTTTAAAACAATTTTCCCTATCATTAAGTCAAAAGACGATTTTTTATAGTTATGATTGCCACACAGTAGCATAGCACCTTGCGACAGACAAATATTATCTTCTAAAATAACATCATCTAGGTTATCTATCCAAACATTTTCGCCTATCCAACAGTAGTTTCCTATGGTTAATTTCCAAGGGTATTTTACTGAAATACTTGGTTTAATTACTACACCTTTACCTATTTTAGTTCCAAACAATTTCAATACTAATATTTTAATTTTACTTGAAGGGTTATATTTATTTTTTAAGAAAAAAGCATTAAAAAAATACCAGAGTAATATTTTTAATTTATTACCGGGTTGATACCAATTGTTATTAAATTTTGATAAATCAGTTTTCATCTAAAAAAAGTTTACGATTGGCATTAACAATGGCTTCATCACATATTTGATTTTGAAAATACAAGTAAGATGCCCTTACCATTTGAATATATGAGGTAAAATCTAAATCAATTCCTTTTTGAACGGCCTGCGCAATGTTTTTAACATCACTAATATCCACATCCCAACCTAAGTCTTGAACGTGTAAATTTTTCCAAGGTGTATTTTTACTAATAATTACAGGACAACCGTTAGCCCAAGCTTCAACAATAGAATGACCGTAGTTTTCGTGAGAAGTAGGTAAAAGCATAAAATCAGCATTGGCATATATTTCTGCAATTTGGTGTGGGCTAGCAATGCCTTTATAATTGATTTCTATATTTTTATATTTACGAATTTTATTTTTAAAAGAGTTGTAATAATCTTCATCTTCAATATTGCCATAAATATCAAAATTTACTTGTTGGTTAGTTTTAACAAGTCTAAAAGCGTCTATGGCTAAGTGTAAATTTTTGACTTTAGCAATTCTACTTACCGACACAAATTTGACCTTACCTGTTTTTTTTCTATTTAAAATATCGTCTATTTCTAATTGTTGGCTAAGCGGTATGTTTTGAGCTACAATAATTTTAGCTTTTTTTCCAAATTGTTCTTTAATTTCTTCAGCTTCTGCTTTAGTAGAGGCATGCCAAGTTACTTTTTTATACCATCCTAATAATTTAGCCATTTTTATAAATGACATTTTTTTTGATTTTTTAATATCTAAAGCACCTTGACCTAACATTCCTCTAGGAGCTAGAACAACTTTTATTTTATTTTTACGCGCAACTGCTAATGGCATTAATGTAAATACTCTAGAAAATAAACTATTTAAGTAAATAACGTCAGGAGCCACCTCTTTAATATTGCTTGATATAGCTGATGAGTTTAAAAGTTTTTTTGTTAAATATTTAATAAAAACGCCGTCTTTATCGTGCCACAAATTGTGTTCAATATCTTTGTAAGGTTCAGTATCGCCTAAATCATAGGCAGAAGTAAGAATATAAATTTCAAATTCATTTTTAAATGCATTAACTATGTTACTAACCGACCTTATTGGTCCTCCAGCTTTAAAGCCAGGAATGTACCAATCAATGCAAATTAATATTTTTCTTTTATTTTTCAATGTTATTTTCTTTTATCCAATTTCCTAAAACAACCAAGTGCCAGATGCGTGACCATCCCACTCTTTTATTTCCTTTTTCAAATGCTTGCCAAAGTTTGTCAATTCCATTTGGTTTTAAATACGAGATTTTTTTCAATTCGTTCAAGTTATCTTTACAAAATTGTTTTAATTCTCCTTTCATCCATTTTTCAAAAGGTAAAACAAATCCCATTTTAGGGCGATTATAAATAGATTCGGGTAAAAAATCTTTAAAAGAATCAACTAGTAATTTTTTAGGTGAAATTGGTTGTTTAATTATATCATTAATTCCTAGTGTGTATTCTACTAAATGATGATCTAAAAAAGGAACTCTTACTTCCAAACTGTTAGCCATACTCATTTGGTCAGTATCTCTCAATAATACATTTTGCATATAAGTTAGCATTTCAGCTACTGATATTCTGCTTAATGGAGGTAATTGCCAACCATTAGTATCGTAACCAATTAACTCGTGAGTTATTTCAAACACTTTATTTTTAGGTAGTGGTCTTTTTTTGATTAAACCTTCTACTTGATCATCTAACAATGTTTGTCTATAAAATTGATAAATAAATTCGGTGTCAAAATACTCTTGTTTAAGTATTTCTTTAATTTTACTTGAGGCTACTGTACCTTTTGCCAAATGATTAAAAATTCCTACATATTTACGGGCATAATTAGGGAATGATGATAGCCATTTTTTTGATTGTAAATGAGGGATTTGTGTAAAAACCGGATATCCTCCAAACAATTCATCTCCACCCAAACCGCTTAAAGCCATTTTTATGCCAGATTCTGTTGTTTTTTTAGATACAACATAAGTATTTAGACCGTCTCCACTAGGATGATCATAAAATTTCATTGCTATTGGAATCATTGCTTTAAACTCCTCAACCGACAATTCTATTTCGTGATGGTTGGTATTAAATTGATTAGCAATTTGTTTAGCATATTGCGCTTCAGAAAACTCATTTTCTTTAAACACTACCGAGAAGGTATCAATTTTTTGATTGTGTTTTTGAGCCATTAATCCAACAATAATAGAACTGTCAATTCCGCCAGATAAAAATGCACCAAAAGGCACGTCTGACATCATTCTTTTTTCAACTGATTCGGATAATAATTGAGATACTCTATCTTTAACTTTACTAATGGAATTGTCAGCTACTCTATAATTGGTGGTTGGATGCCAATAGGTTTTTAGCTCTTGTTTTTCATCATTAAAAAACATATATTGCCCTGCCTCTAACATATACAAATCCTCAATAATGGTGTAAGGAGAGTGAACGGTTTGAAACCTCAAATAATCCACTAAAGATTCTTGCCTAATTTGGCGTGGAATAAGTCCAGAATTTAAAATGGCTTTTACAGATGATGAAAAGATAATTTTGTCTTTATCTAACACATAATAAAAGGGTTTAATTCCTAATCTGTCTCTAGCAACAAATAAAGATTTATCAATTTTATCCCAAATGGCAAATGCAAACATTCCATCAAAATGATTGACGCAAAGTTTACCCCATTTTTGATAAGCGGCAATAATTACTTCAGTATCTGAATTGGTTTTAAAATGATACTCAGAAAGCAAAGCTTTGAGCGTTTTAAAATTATAAATTTCGCCATTAAAAACAATAACATATCTATCGTCAGAACTTATCATTGGTTGATTAGCCAATTGATTGGTATCAATAATGGATAATCTTCTGTGTCCTAAAATTACTAGCTCATCTTGATATATTCCATCAGCATCAGGACCACGGTGAATAATGGTATCATTCATTTTTTGAACAACAGTTGGTTGAATTGTTAGACCATTAAATTGATATATCCCATTAATTCCGCACATTATTTTAAGCCTATTTGTTTTAAAAACACATCAGAATTAATCATTAACTTAATGCCTTCTTCTAACTCAATTAAATCTCTACCTAACAATTCAATCATTTTAGAGTTATCTGGTTGACGTCTTGTCATGTCACCATCTTTTAAAGGAGGTAGATGTATAATTTTAGATTGACTTTTTGTTATTTTAATAATTAACTCAGCCAATTGTTTAATGGTAATAATTTTTGCACCACCAACGTTAATAACATCATTTATTATTTTATTTTGGTTAAGGGCTTTAACACACGTATCTACATTGTCTTTAACATAACAAAATGTTCGGGTTTGCGATCCATCTCCATAAATGGTAATGTCTTTATTTTTTAAAGCTGATGCAATAAATTTAGCTATCACAAAATCGGTAGTTTGATTAGGACCGTAAGTATTAAAAAATCTAAAAATGGTATAATCCAAACCAAATTCTTGTTGAAAAGAACGACAATAAGATTCACCTACATTTTTTACAACGGCATAAGGTACTCTAGAGTTAAGTGGGGTAGTTTGCTCATTTTGAGGAATAACAACAGGTTCGCCGTAAACCTCAGATGAAGAAGAAAAGAAAAAACGCTTAACACCAACATTTTTAGATAGCATTAGCATATTTCTAATGCCTTGTATATCCTCTAAAACTTTTACAGGATTGTCTTGTGTTCTTTTAACACCAACTACTGCTGCGTAATGAAACACATAATCAAAATGATTGGCTAACATAATTTCAGCCATATCATTTCTTGAGTTGGCATCTGCTTTTATAAATGTAAAATTATCTGAATTTTTTGGAAGTTTTTCTCTTGCACCAGTTGATAAATTATCTACAACAACAACTTTGGTGTTTTGTTCTTCAAGTAGTCTTTCAACCAATGCGCTACCAATATTTCCTGCTCCTCCTGTAATTAAAATTTTTCTCATTTGTTTGTTTGTAAATTTGCAAACCCAAATGTAGTTATTTTATTTAGATATTTGTTTGTTATTGTATTGATATTTTGTTTACTTTTTGTTTTTCTATTTTTTGTTTAATTATTGATGAAAAATTATTGTTTTTTGTTAGCTTTGTCACTATAAAAAAATGCAAAAAATAAAAAGAGCCATACCTAATTTATTAACTGCTGGAAACTTAATTGGAGGTATTTTAGCGATTATTTTAACCTTAACTGGTGGTATTGAATATGCGCCTTGGTGTATTTTTGCTTCTGCCATTTTTGATTTTTTAGATGGTTTTGTTGCTCGTCTTTTAAAGGTACAAAATGAAATAGGTAAACAATTAGATTCATTGGCAGATATGGTCACATTTGGTGTTGCACCTGGAATAATGGTAATGACTTTGCTACACATTAACTTTAAAAATAATAGCATTGTTGCTTTTGCTAATGGAAATTTACTTAGAGGCATTTCAAAAGATTATGCTCAAGTAGAACCTTGGCAAGAATACATAATGTATGTTGCTATTCTTATTCCAGTTTTTGCACTTTTTAGGTTAGCAAAGTTTAATTTAGATACCCGTCAAACATCATCTTTTATTGGTTTGCCAACTCCTGCAATGACTTTGTTTTTTGCTGTCATTCCATTGTTGATATTAAATGCCGTAGATAGTACTGAAATTTGGAAACTCACATTAGCTTCAATTTTAATTCATCCAGTTTTTTTAGTTATATCAACCATTGTTTTGTCTTTATTAATGGTAGCTGAACTACCTTTGTTTGCACTTAAATTTAAAGGGTTTAGTTGGAACAATAATAAATTAAGATACATCTTTTTAACAATTTGTTTAATAATGTTTGCAACTTTATTGTTCTGGTCTATACCTATTATTATAATTTTATATTTAATTTTGTCAATAATTAATAATACAATTCATAAAAAAAATGAAATTTAAAGCCGAAATAGATGTAATGCCATTAGATGCATTATTAGATCCGCAAGGAAAAGCAGTATCTCATTCAATGGGTAATATTGGATTAAATGAGATTTCTAATGTAAGAATAGGTAAGCACATCCGTTTATTTGTTGAAGCTAACAATAAGGCAACGGCTGAAGCAAAAGTAGATGAAGCTTGTAAAAAAATGCTTGCCAATCAAATTATGGAATCTTATTCTTTTTCGGTTGAAGAAGTTTAAACTTAAAAATA
>CAYQRJ010000039.1:0-13317 GCA_964419855.1 uncultured Crocinitomix sp. | reverse complement strand
AATCACTCAACTTTACATTTGAATATAATTTCAACACACACAAGGTCATCACACTGGTAAATTTTAAATTTTGCTGATTTTCCAAATAAAATTCGTAATCTTTTTTTTGTGTTTTCTATTCCTATACCTAAATGTTTGGTGCTAATATTTAATGTGCCTGTATTTTCAATTAAAATTTTTATGATGTTTTTATGATTTGTGATGTTAACCCTTATTATTCCTCCTGTTAAAGATTTAGAAATGCCGTGTTTAATAGCATTTTCAACCAAAGTTTGAATCATTAACGGTGGTATTTTACAATTTAAAACAGAATGATCAATATTAAATTCGACTTTAATTCTCTCTTCAAATCTAATTTTTTCAAGTTTGATGTAGGTTTCAACTACTTCTAATTCTTGTTTAATGGTTATTAATCTGTTTTTACTTAATGTAATGGATTGACGGAGTAAGTTGGATAATTTTGTAATGGCATCTTTTGCCTCTGTTTTATCAATTTCTATTAGTGCTTTTATAGAGTTAAGCGAATTAAACAAAAAATGCGGATTGATTTGTGCCCTTAAATTTTTAAGTTCAATTTCATTTTTAGAGGCTTCAAATTGTAAGTTTTTAATTTCTTGTTTACGCGATTTTTCAATAAATAAAAAGGTATAATAAAAACTTAACCAAAGCGTAAACAAAATAGCGTATAAAAACACACTGGCAAAGAATTTTGATGAATCATATTTAGCTGTTTCTGGGTCTAAATAAAAATCTATTGTGATTAAATCATTAATTAAATGGTCTATTAGTTCATATACAACAGCAAATGCAACTGAAAGCAGAAAGGATTTCCATATTAAAGCCCAAATATTTTGTTTTAGCCAATGATATTTTAAAATGATAAATCGCATGAGGTGAGTTACTACAATAGATAACAAATAAGATTGAATACTAATAAAAACAAAGGTTGGCGTCATTTTTATTAAACCAGTAGCAAAATTAAGCCCTAAAATTAAAGCATAAAACAACCCCCACCCAATAAATTGAGCCGTCCAATACATCCATGTTTTACGTGTAATTATCATAAAATTGAAGTTAATCCCCCACAAAATAACTGCCTTTATATAGCATTCTATTTATACCGCCCATATTAACAAATTCGTGATATGCAAATACAGTTTTACCTTGCAAAGCTTCTTTGTTTTCAAATAAAGTGTTTAAAGTTTCATCTCCTTCAATAATAAATAATGCAACCGAATATTTACTTTTTTTATTATCAAGAATTAGATAGGTGTCTTTTGCTACCGATAAAAACTCACCAAATTTCATTTCAAAATCTCCTTTTTGATTGACTGCATTTTTTGGTTTGTCAAAATCATATTTAGTTAAGTCAATTTTTATTTTTTTAAATTTGATATTTTTAATATTTTCATCTTTAATAATTCCTTCATAAGCAGATGAAACTTTGCCATTATTGATATAAATTTTTTGTTGATATTGTTCTTCTCCATCATTTGTTGGTCTGTATCCTATTTCATTTATAAAAATGGGCTGATTGTCATAAAAAAATATTTGACGGTTATACATTTTATCTTCATCCTCATAATTTTCTACATATAAAGAAACGGTGTCATTGGTAGAATATTCTGTGGCATCATATTGTTCGTAATTTCTAGTAAAGCGCATACTTTGAGCTATATCATAAAGGTGTTGTGGGTCAGTAATATTATCAACAATTTGATCTATTTCTGCTTCTGATAACTCTTTTTGTTGAGTTTGACAACCTAACATTAACAACAAGGCACTTAATATAATTAATATTTTATTCATATAGTTATAATAAAAACACAAGCTAAAAGTAACAAAAAATCCCATTAATCAAAAGACTAATGGGATTGTTTTTTTAAATTTGATATTTATTCAAAAATAATTTCCATTTCAACACGTCTATTTTTCTGACGTCCTTCAGCAGTATTGTTATCAGCAATTGGTTTAGTTTCTCCAAAATATTGAACAATAATTCTATCTTCAGAAACCCCTCTAGATACTAAGAATGCTTTAACTGCCTCAGCTCTTTTCTTAGAAAGAATTAAGTTAGTTTGTGCTGCTCCTTGACTATCAGTGTGACCCGCTACTTTAATTCTCCAATCTGGTTTTTTAATTAATAACTCAGCCAATGCTTCTAAAGATTCATAAGATTCTTGTTTAATAATCGCTTTACTTGTTTCAAACTCTAGGTTTTCGAAAGCGGTATTAATAATCTCTTGTTCTTCTTCTTTAACCTCAGGACAACCATGATTTTCAACTGTACCAGGTACATTAACACAGTTGTCATCTTTATCTAATACACCGTCACCGTCTGTATCAACATAAGGACAACCTTGATTTTTAGCCGGCCCTGCATTATAAGGACATTTATCATCTTTATCTAATAAACCATCTCCATCTGTATCTGGCCATGGGCATCCGTGATTATCTTGTGGTCCAGCTTCTGTTGGGCATTCATCTAAATAATCAAATATTCCGTCATTATCTGTATCAGGGCAACCTTGATTTTCTTTTGGTCCTGCATTTTCTGGACATAAATCTTCAGAATCTTTAATGCCATCACCATCAGTATCAGGACATCCGTTAAATGCTGCAATACCAGGTACATCTGGACAGTCATCATTTTTATCAATGATTTTATCATCATCTCTGTCAGGACAACCATTAAATTCTATTTTACCTGCATCATCTGGACAGTCATCTTTAGAGTCAATAACCTTGTCTCCATCTCTATCAGGACAGCCTTGGAATTCTCTTAAACCTGCTTCTGTAGGACAAGCATCTTCAGAATCTTGAATGCCATCACCGTCTGTATCAGGGCAACCTTTAAATTCCCATACACCTGGGGTGTCAATACATAAATCTAATTTATCAGACACTTTATCTCCATCTCTATCTTTAGGGTGACCTCTTAAAATTGGGATTTTAAGTGCAAAATAAATATCAGCACCATTTAATTTTTTATCTTTTCCTGGTGCAAATAACGGTCTTAAGTTTGCTGTTCCAACAATAATTGGTCCCATTCTTAAACCTAGTCCTGTTCTAAATCCAGTTAAACCACCATACGAAATAGGAACCGATACTCCTGCCCATTTATAATCATATCTTGGTGTTAATGTAATACTAGTTGGATATTTTACTTTATGTGGATCTTTTTTCATTGCCAATCCAATAAACCCACCTAAGTTAACGTAAAAATCATTCCAAATATGATAATCTATACTTGTTGTAATGTGGGTTGGTAAGTTCATAAAAAAGTAAGCATCATTCTTGGGGTCTTCTACATAAGTAGCTTGAGGTGTTCCGTCTGCATTATTGTTACTTGTTAATGTATCAACATTACCATTAAAATCAGCTAAACTTTTGGAATCACTAAAAGATGATAAAGCAAAAAGAGTAGATGGATTGGTAAAACTACCGTGTATATCTACGTTAAAATCTCTTGAGTTAGTACTTTTTTTATACTTCATTCCTCCAATATCATTAACTGCAAAAGAGAATTTTAATTCGTATTTGTTTTTATCTTTTCTCCAAATATTGGTTTCTCCATCCATATCGTATTTATAGTCTTTCCACTTAGGACGCCATTCGTAAACAAAACCTAAATCAAAACCAACTCCTTTGGCTAAAGATCCTGTTGGGTCAAAAGTTTGAGATTGAGATATAATACTATCAATATTAGATGAATATCCATAGTTAAAATGCCCTTGAATGGTTGTTGCCGTATCGGCATTTAATAAATCGTATTTTATTTGGTCAGTATATAAATAAGCAGCACCTAAACCTTGTAAGTATTTAATGCCAATACCAGCTTTTAAAAAGTGCTCTTCTTTGTCATAAGCTACCATTCCAAAACCTAATTTGTATTCATTCCAAGCGTTATAAGAAATATTTAACAATTTATCATTTAATTCTTGATTCCATAAAGCATTGTAATTTAAAGAATTTACACCTAACGTAATAAGTTCAGGAGAAACATTATCAACATTTAAAAACATACGTTGTTTAATGCCAAAGCTAAACGCCATTTTAGGTGAAATAGACACCATAAAATTCATAATTTCAAGGTCGTGATTATAAGTAAAAGCATAAGGGTCTCCTTTTGGGTTTTGATACTCAAATAACCTACCTGTGCCAGAATTCATAGAGTCTTTCGTATTACCATAAGGCACAATGTTCCACGCATAAGAAGGCGCATCATAAAAATAAGGTTGGGTTGTATCTTTTAAAGATGCTATCCACCAAGCATCCATTTTGTATGGATTAAAATAGGCGTAATTATTATATGCTAAAAAAGACGCTCCACCTAAAGTGATGTCAACTGCCATTCTATTGTCAGCAATATTGGCAGGGTTTAAATCTCCTCCAGACACCCCAGAGTAATTAGATTGTCTAAACCCATAAAAATCTTGTGCAAAAGCGTTGCTTTGCATCAAAATTAATCCTAAAATTAAGAGTTTAAAAGATAGTTTTTTCATTTTTACTTATTTTTTAATTTATAAATCCAAAATTTAGAGTTAACATAACTAACTAAATATAATTGGTTTAAGTTAGTGTTTGCGTTTCCTTTTATTGGTTGTGTATTTATTTGTTTACCAAAATTATTTAACAAATATAAATCATTATTGTTAATATTTGCAAATAAATGTACATTATTACTTTTTATTTGTGGGTTCAAATAGACCAAATTAGGTTGTGGTTTTAATATTTCATTCTCTATTAATCCAAATTCATTTAAAATGTAAACCTTGTCATACTCCTCAATAATTAAATAGGTTTTATTGGCTTTTTTTATCCAATTGATTTGTGGTGATTGAGTCGTTATATTAACCTTTAAGGAATCTTTGTGTCCATCATTTAAAAAATGACTGATAATATAATTATTGTGATATCCTAAACACCTTAAATTTCCTTTTTCAATGTCTCCTGTTATGTAGTTTGATTGATTGGGCAAATTGACTTTGTAACGTTGTTCAAATCTTGATTTTCCTTGTCGGTTTAAAACGTGAACGGTGTCAAAGTTATCTGTAAAATAAATGTAATCTTTTCCTTTATTAGATTGATACTGAATTTGCCCTTTAACTTGACCTGAAATTTGATAATTATTCCACCCTTTAACAGGGTTTCCTTCAATGGTGTAATTGTGTATTTGATTGCCCTCATTGACAATAAGTCTGTGATCAGATTGTTCATCATATTTTAAAACTACCCCTGTTTTTGCCAATTGGTTAAGTTGGATAGGAAAATGCTTTAAAATTTTACCCTTTTTTAAATCAAAAGTAATTATTTTATTGGTCTGAAAAACAACAATAATTGGTTTGTCTTTAACAATTATTTGAGGATTAGAAATCAAATTACTTTTTAAATCGTTTTCCCACAACTGTTTTCCTTGATGATTATAGCAAACCATTGAGTTATTATTATAACCTATAATATAAATAGAATCCATTTCTACATAAGTGTTAAAACCCTCTACATTAAAATCAGTAAAAAATTTGTTTTGTAAAAGGATGTTTTCTTGCGCATTAATTTCTGTTTGATTTGTGGTTATTTTACTATTAAAACATTTAGTTTTATTAACCCATACCTTTTCTATAATATTAATTAAACTATCTGAATTAACAATTTGTGTGTAATGAGATTTACTCAAAAAAGGAATAGAATTAGCTTTATTAAGATAAATATTTCCCAACTGCATCTCTTTAATGTACCAATCTATAGCGTCAGATGAATTAGCAATAATATTTAAATTGTTAAATTCTGTAAACACGTTATATTCAGCTGAATTATGTTGTAATAATGCTTGCCAGTTGTAATTAGATTTAAAAAAATGAATTTCGTAATTATTTTTATAAATGGGTGTAGGCAATAAAGAGTCTGAACTCATCTCTAAGGTTTGCTCATCTAATATATTTTTTAAATATTGGTTATTATTTTGTTCACCAATAATTAATTGTAAAGGACCTTTTTTAATATGTATTAAACTCTCATTAACCCAATTATAAAAGTCAGATTGGTTGTTCTGAGATGTTAAAGTGTAAATATCCTCCTTAAAACGAGAACTGCTATAAATGTAGGCGGTATCAAAATTAGCAGGGATAAATTTAAAATATTTATTGGTGTTTATAGGTTGTCCCTTAATGGTGTCTTGTTCGGTTAAACAAAAAGATAAAATATGTTGTGGGGTGTATTTAAAATAAATAGGATTTGATTTTGAATTTTTCTGAAATAAATAATCGTAATTTCCAACATCCTTTAATACAAGGTGATTTGATTTTGGATTAATTTGAGTAGTTGAAATAACAAAATACGCTTGTGCTCTATTATAATATAACAAATAATCATTAATTTTTATGGTTTGTTCTGTGATTTCAGCACTGATATCTAACTCATTTTTTAAGTATTGTTTTACCCCTTCTATTGTTAAATCATAATTGTTAAAAACAACACTTAAATTAGAATCATCAAAACTTAAAAAAACGGCTGGACTAACATTTGAATTAAAATCAAACTGATTAAGCTGGTTTAACTGTTTAAATATAAAATAAACATCTTTGTTAATTACTTCTTTTGGCAATGAAACTTGAGAGGCTTTATTAATTAAAATATTAGCATTTGGTACATAAATAAAACTCGCAGAATCTGACACGGAAAAACTAAAATAATTTAAACTTTTAAGCTGTTTTTGTAACACATAGTTGCTACTCCATATTATTACAAATAATGAGGAGATAATAAAAATGACAAAAACTAAGCGCTTAAACATAAAATATGTAATAGATAATTGACAAAAATAGGTCAAAATTTGATGATGATATTACTTGTTAAAATATTGTTTACACAATTTAATGTGAATCAAAATTTAAACTTAATTGCTCATCTGCTAACAATTTAAAAGATTTTCTGTGATACTTACAATCGCCATTTTCTAAAATTGCTAATCTGTGAGCTTTTGTGGGATATCCTTTGTTTTTATCCCAACCATAATTAGGATACTCTAATGCTAATTCTTTCATAATGTTATCTCGGGTAACTTTTGCAATAATAGAAGCGGCAGCAATAGATAGAAATTTTCCATCTCCTTTAATAATACATTGATGACTAATATTTTTGTACGGATTAAATCTGTTGCCGTCAATTAATAATAATTCAGGAATAGGCGATAATTTATCAATGGCTCGGTGCATAGCTAAAAAAGAAGCATTTAAAATATTAATTTTATCTATCTCTTTACAAGAAACGATACCTATACCATAAGATAAAGCTTCTTCCTTTATTACTGGAAATAATTCCTCTCTTTGTTTTTCAGTAAGTTTTTTTGAATCATCTAGTAAAGAATTGTTAAAATTGTTAGGTAAAATTACTGCGGCCGCAACAACAGGACCAGCTAAACAACCTCTACCTGCTTCATCACAACCTGCCTCTATTTTATTTTCAGAATAATTTAATTTTAAACTCATTTTAACACGTAAAGATATAATTTATTTAAAAATTAAAGGCAGTATTTTTTGTAAATTAAATAAAATTTTGTACCTTTATGCAACTTTTGGCACAACTATTGAGTTTGTTAAGTATATAATTATTTAAAACCAAAGAAAAATGAAAAAAATATTAGGATTAGTATTAGGAATGTTGTTAACAGTAACAACCTTTGCTGGAAATGGAGTAACTTATACCAGTAATTCAGCTGATGGAAAAGCTAAAATTGAAGGCGTATTTACCTTTGATTTTGATAAAGACTTTACCGTTGAACAAATTAATAAAACTGCAAAATATTACACTAGTTATTTTACTGTAACTCCTGTTAAAACTGAAAATGGGATTAAAGTAACCATAAAATTAGTAGAAGACAATGAAATGGCAAGACGTGTAGTTAACAGATTTTTTGTGTCTTTAGAGGTTAAAGAAATTAGTGTTGGTGATAAAAACCTTCCAGTAGAAGATTTTGTTTCAAAATATGTGATGAAATAAAATTTATAAAATTTAAAACAAAAAAAGCTGCCAAAATGGTGGCTTTTTTTGTTTTAAATTAAGAACGTAATTTTACTCATATATAATAAAAAATCATAAAAATAGTTTTTAAAGAACAAATATTTTGTATATTACCCCGATTAAATTGAAAAAAACTATGTCTGATAAAGTACAATTTCAAATGGAATTTGAAGTCAAATCTTCAACCCATATATTATATAATATGATTTCTACTCCAAGTGGGTTAAGTGAATGGTTTGCCGACAATGTAAACATTAAAGATGATGAATATACATTTGTGTGGGATGGCAGTGAAGAAATAGCTAAAAAAATCAATTCCAAAAAAGAAGAATATATTCGTTTTCAGTGGGAAGATGATTTTGAAGAAGGAAATAAATGCTTTTTTGAAATAAAAATAAAAATTGATGAATTAACCAATGATAAAGCTTTAATTATTACTGATTTTGCTGAGGAAGATGAAGTGGATGAAGCAAAATTATTGTGGCAAAATCAAATAGCCGAACTAAAAATGGTTATAGGTTCTTAAAAAGATAGTTGTCTTTTGAAAAAAATAGATAAATTTATAATAAAGTCATTTATTGGTCCCTTTATTATAACCTTTACAATTTCTATGCTGTTTTTAATTATGCAGTTTTTATGGAAATATGTAGATGATATTATGGGAAAAGGTGTTGAAATGACAGTTATTTTAAAATTGTTATTTTATACCTCTGCTAATATCATTCCTTTAGCATTGCCCATTGCAGTTTTATTCTCATCAATTATGACAATGGGTAACTTAGCCGAAAGTAGTGAATTAACTTCTATGAAAGCTTCTGGAATGTCGTTGTTTAAAGTAATGAAACCAATGTTTCTGTTTATTGTTTTTATTAGTGTTTCTGCTTTTTATTTTTCAAATTATGTCTTACCCATTGCCAACTTAAAACAAAGAACTTTAATTTACGATTTGCAATCAAAAAAACCTGCATTTTCATTACAAGAAGGTGTTTTTTATAATGATATTGAAGGGTATTCCATTAAAGTTGACAAGAAAAATGCTGAAACAGGTGAGCTTAATGGAGTGTTAATTTATCAAAACAGCAATCACAATAACAGAATTATTAAAGCCAAAAAAGGAGAGCTGGTTGGATCGGAAGATGATAGGTTTTTACTATTAAAGTTGATAGATGGAGCCATTTATGAAGATGCCAATTTAGATTTTAATCCCTCTGCAAAAAAACCATACCGTAAATCTTTTTTTAAAGAATCTATGGTAAAATTTGATATGAGCAGTTTTAAACTTCAAAAATCTGATGAAGACCTGTTTAAAAGAGAATACGAAATGATGAACTTTGCACAACTTGGACAAGCAATCGATTCTTTTCAAGTTAAAATTGACTCTTTTAGTACTGCTTTTAAATCAAATTTTTTAAAAGAAACTAAAATCTTTGACAAAACAAGCCTTGCGCCACTAGACTCGATTATGATTAACAACCATGAACTTGTTAAAATTGATACAATTATTATTCTTGATAGCATACCCAATTCTCAATACAGAACTGCATTACAAATTACTCAAAGCAAATTAAGAGCCAAAAAAGATTTTATAATGATGAATAAACAAATAGATGAAGTTAGGTCAAAATCTATAGATGAATACAAAACCGAATGGCACAAAAAATTTACTTTATCTTTTGCCATTATTGTATTATTTTTTGTTGGTGCCCCTTTAGGCGCAATTATTAAAAAAGGTGGGTTAGGTGCACCTTTGATTTTTGCAACTTTATTCTTTTTACTTTATTATATTTTAACCATTTCAGGAGAAAGTATGATTGAGTCTCAAATGATTTCTCCTTTTTGGGGAATGTGGTCAAGTTCTTTAATATTAGTACCTTTAGGTTTGTTTCTAACTTATAAAGCCGCTAACGATTCTGCTCTGTTTGATAGTGATACATACAAAAAGTTTTTTACTAGATTTTTTAAAAAGAATAAATAAAAATGAAAGTTTTACAATTATGCAACAAACCTCCTTATCCGGCCAAAGATGGTGGGTGTATAGCTATGAAAAACATTTCGAATGGTTTGTTAGAGAATAAAATAAAACTTAAAACCCTTACAATAGAAACTCAAAAACATCCTTTTATAAAAGAAGCCTTCCCAAAAAAATTTATCCAAAAAACAAAAATTGAAAGTATATTTATTGATACCAGATTAAATATAATTGATGCTTTTTCTGCCCTAGTTACCTCAGACTCATACAACATAAGTCGCTTTTTTTCTAGTGATTTTAATAAAAGATTAATCGAGCTACTTAATGAAACAAATTTTGATGTTATTCATTTAGAGAGTTTGTTTTTAACACCTTATATAGATACCATTAAAAAATATTCTCAATCAAAAATAGTTTTAAGAAGCCATAACCTAGAACATTTAATTTGGGAACGATTAGCTAATTTAGAAAAAAACAAAGCTAAAAAAATCTATTTAAAACATTTGTCTAAAAAATTAAAAACATACGAGCTAAATGTGTTAAATGATGTTGATGCTATTGCATCAATTAGTTCTGAAGATCACAAAAGATATACAAAATTAGGTTGTGAAATTCCATTAGTTACAATTCCTTTTGGAGTGGATATAGGTCTTTATGAACCATTATATTACCAAACAAAAAATCAACCATTAAATCTTTTTCATTTAGGCTCTATGGATTGGATGCCAAATGTAGAGGCAGTTAATTGGTTTTTAGATGATGTGATGCCTAAAATAAATCATTTGCCGTTAATGTTTAATATTGCAGGTAAAAATATGCCTAACTATTTGTTAGATTTAAAAATTAATCATTTTTTTGCGGAGCAAGAAGTAAATTCTGCTGTTGACTATATGTCTAAACAAGATGTAATGGTGGTACCTTTAATGTCTGGTAGTGGAATGCGAGTAAAAATAATTGAAGCCATGGCGCTTGGAAAAACTGTTATTTCTACCAGTATAGGACTAGAAGGGATTAATGCAGTTGATGGAAAAGAAGTTTTAGTAGCCAATTCATCAGATGAATTTACCCAAAAAATAACGTTTTTATTTAATCACCCTAGCCAAATTAAAATCATAGGAGAAAATGCCAGAAAGTTTGTTGAAAAAAACCATTCAAACTCCAAAATTATTAAAGAATTAATAATGCTTTATAAAGATATTAATGGATAAAAAGAAAACTATATTTTTTATCACATCACGTTTTCCTTATCCACTTGAAAAAGGAGATAAATTAAGAGCGTATTATC
The DNA here is from genome assembly GCA_964419855.1 of uncultured Crocinitomix sp. GTDB lineage: Bacteria > Bacteroidota > Bacteroidia > Flavobacteriales_D > Crocinitomicaceae > Putridiphycobacter. The sequence goes on along the minus strand of CAYQRJ010000039.1, from coordinate 2,044 downwards.
AAATAAAATCTTTTAGTAAAAAATACAATATCATTCTTTGTAGTATCACTGATGTTACTATAAAAGATGAATGGAGAAATGAATTAAAAAAATATTGCTCTAAAGTTTATGTTTTTAAATTGAATAAAATTCTAATAGGTTTTAATTTAATTAAAGCTGCGTTTAACTCTAAAAAACCATTTCAAGTGGCTTATTTTTATCAAAAAAAAATAAACACTTCTATTCAAAAACTAATTAAAAACACACAACCAGACGCCATTTATTGTCAATTAATAAGAACTGCTGAATACGCAAAAAATATTCATCACATTCCTAAAACCCTTGATTATATGGATGCGCTTAGTGAAGGTATGTTTAAAAGAGAAAAAATCTCAAAAGGTTTTTATAAATGGCTGTATCAAACAGAAGGTGAACGATTAAAAAAATACGAAAATATTATTTTTGATTACTTTAATCATCACACCATCATATCCAAACAAGATAGAGATAAAATTGTTCACCCAAATAATCAATCAATAGTTATTGTTCCAAATGGTGTTGATAACTATTTTTTAAACTATGATTGTAATTCTATTAAAAAAGAATTTGATATTGTATTCGTTGGTAATTTAAGCTATGCACCAAATATTGAAAGTTGTATCTTTATAATTAAAGAGTTGTATCCTTATTTTGAAAAAAACAACATTAAATTAAATGTTTTATTGTCTGGTGTAAATCCCTCGTCAAAAATATTAAACTTACTTAAAAACAACCAAAATATTAAAGTTAGTGGGTGGGTAAAAGACATTAGACAAAGTTATTGTAAAGGTAAAATTTTTGTTGCTCCTCTATTTATTGGTACAGGTTTGCAAAATAAGCTACTTGAAGCTATGGCACTTGGCATCCCTTGTATTACAACATCATTAGTAAATAATGCTCTTAACGCTCAAGCAGACCAAAATATTTTAATTGCTAATTCTGTTAAAGAATTTTATGATAAAATCAATCACTTATTAAATCAACAAAATATTTATAATCAGCTATCAATTTCAGCTAAACAATTTGTAGTCAACAATTATAACTGGGATGTTTTTTCAGATAAGATTCCAATTTTATAAGCATTTTTAATTTAAAAAGGTTAAATTGTTTTGATAAAAATTACTATCTTTGTTCTTTAAACCTACTTATAATTAATTAAAAATATGAAAAAAATATTACTTTCTTTCGTTACAATTTTTCTTTTAGGAGTACTATCTTTTGGTCAACAAAAACAATTGCCTTCTAAAGTTATTAATAAATCCATCTCTCATAATGGAACTATTCGTTGTGCCACAATGGAGGCAGATTCTATTTTAAGAGCAGAACATCCAGAATTAGGAACATTAAATCAACAAGAAGCGTGGTTGCAACAAAAAATTCAAGAACATAAAAAGAAATATGGAGGTCAACAAAAACTACCTATTTTAACTATTCCAGTTGTAGTGCATGTTATTCACAATGGAGATGCTGTTGGTTCTGGTGAAAACATCCCTGATGGTCAAGTATTATCTCAAGTCCAAGTTTTGAATGAAGATTATCGTAAAATGTTGGGAACTAATGGTTACAATAATAACCCCGTTGGAGCTGATGTTGAAATAGAATTTTGTATGGCGGTAATTGACCCAGCAGGTAATCCAACCAATGGTATTGACAGATCAAATCAAGGACAAGCGTCTTGGAATTCAATGGCTTCTATTGATGGAACATTAAAGCCTGCTACTATTTGGGATCCTACTCAATATATGAATATGTGGACTGTAAGATTTGGGGGTGGAATGAGTGGGACTCTTGGTTATGCTCAATTCCCTGATAACTCAGGGTTGCAAGGTATGCCAGGCGCCCCGGGACAACCACCTACTGGAGGAGCTGCAAATTCAGACGGAGTTGTAGCTTCTTATAATGCTTTTGGTTCTCAATCTATTTTCCCTGGAGGAACATATACCGCACAATATAACCTTGGTAGAACCATGACGCATGAAGTAGGTCACTGGTTAGGATTAAGGCATATATGGGGAGATGCCAACTG
>CAYQRJ010000038.1:0-13494 GCA_964419855.1 uncultured Crocinitomix sp. | reverse complement strand
GCAAAGGTTCATTATTATAAGTTCTAAAAGATTCAAATCCAAAATACTTTTTTAAACCAAGATATATATTAAGTGATTGAGAACAGTAGTTACATCCAGTTATGCAAGGGTTATTTCGTAACAAATACATTATCCTTTGTACCTCTTTGAAACGCTTTAAAACCCAAGGTGGCGTTATGGAATAACGATCTTTAATGGAGATTAAAGCAAGACTGTAAGCCAATTCAATGGGATGATTTTTTATTAAAGTTTGAATACCTGTATTTTGACAAATACTATTACTGAAACGTTTATATATATACTTTTCAATATTCAAACTATTAACGTTTGGATTGAAATTTAAATATTTAAAAAATCCTTTAAAACGTTTTTTTGTTTTTAAGAGAAAATAAAAAATATTTTTTAATTCTTCATCTAATGAATTAAATTGGTTTACTTCATCATAAAACAACTCTCTTGCTTTGATGGCGTCATTAACTGGATTATTAAATTCCTCAACTTGTAGTTTATCATCTTTAAGTAAATTATGATAGGGTTTTTCAGGAAAAAGTAATGGTGACCAAAATAAAGTGTCAATAAATGAAAATTTTGATATATTTATTTTTTTATATAAATATATCAAATCGTGCTCCAAAATATTGTGCCCAGCTATGAATTTACTATCATTTATGAAACTTTCAAAATTGATAACGTTGTTTGAATGAAAAGTTTCGTCATTTTCTTTTATTGCTCCAATATCTTCTATTCTTTTTGAACTTATTGATATTTCAGTGTCAATAAAAGTAATTTTATTCATTTGTATCTTATTTTCTTTTATATAAACTACAATCCCCTCAAAAATACAACCAAAAAAGTTAAATTTAGGTATTGTTTTAATTTTATTAGCAAATATACAACTATTTTTTTAAAATTAATTTTTACATATAAATACTTGATTTATAAATATTAAATCATTTGTAAACAATTACAAATGTAAATTATACGTAAACAAATGGTAACCATACGACTAAACTTTTTACACTGCCGTTACTTTGCACCACCGAAACAAAGGTGTTCGGTATTTTAAACTAAATATTAATTAAAAATTTAAAAAAAATGAAAAGTTTAAGAAACAAAGTACAGTTAATAGGTAACTTAGGACAAGCACCTGAAATAGTAACATTTGACAACGGAAACAAATTAGCCAAGTTTTCTCTTGCCACTAACGAAACCTATAAAAATGCAAAAGGCGAAAAACAAGTAGAAACGCAATGGCATAATTTAATTGCGTGGGGAAAGACAGCAGAGATTATTGAAAAATTTGTTAAAAAGGGTCAAGAAATTGCCATTGAAGGTAAACTAATGTACGAAACTTATGATGCGGCTGATGGTACTAAAAGACATGCTACTAAAATTCAAATTAATGAATTAGTAATGCTTGGAAAAAAACAATAAACAGTTAAAAATTTAACAAAGAAATTAAAAACACATACAAATTTTAAATATTAATTATAAAACATACACATTATGAATTCATTACAAAACACAGTAAATTTAATTGGAAGAACAGGTATTAACCCAGTAATAAGAGTGTTTACAAACGGTGTTAAATTGGCAAAATTTTCTTTAGCCACTAACGAAACCATTTATGATCCTAACGGAAAATCAATTAAAACACAATGGCATAACATAGTAGCATGGGGTAAAAAAGCGGAATTGATAGAAAAATACGTCAAAAAAGGTCAATTAATTGCAGTTGAAGGAAAGTTAATAAATAAAGTACTTCAAGATTTGAATGGTAAGAAAACTAAAATTACACAAATTCAAGTTGAGGAAGTTTTGTTGATTAATCAACAGCAAAAAACGGCTTAATTAGAAGAAGAAAATCCGGCATGTAAAAAGGTTGTTGGTTTAATCTCCAGCAACCTTTTTTATCTCTTTAAAAAAGAATTGTTAAAAAAAATGACAATAAATTAGTCAAAATTAAAAACTTTTGATTAAATTTGTGTCATTAATTGATTAAATATTCGGCATGACAAATTTAAAAATAGGTGATAAAGCACCAGATTTTCAAGCAAAAGACGAAAACGGCAAAACAATTTCGTTAAGTGATTTTAAAGGTAAAAAAGTAATTTTGTACTTTTACCCAAAAGATATGACCCCTGGTTGCACAGTAGAAGCACAAAATTTAAGAGACCATTATAAGGAATTAACAGATAAAGGGTTTGAAGTGATTGGTGTAAGTGCAGATGATGAAAAAAGACATCAAAAGTTTATTGAAAAACATGAATTACCTTTTCATTTAATTGCTGACACTGATAAAAAAGTGATTAATGCTTACGGTGTTTGGGGTCCTAAAAAATTTATGGGTAGAGAATATGACGGTATTCACCGAACAACCTTTGTGATTGATGAAAATGGGACTATTGAACTTATTATTCCAAAAGTAAAAACAAAGTTGCATGCGCAACAAATTTTAGAAGAATTAGAAAAAAATAAATAATATTTTTTAGAACGTAAATAGAATACGTTCTGCTACATTTACTTTGTAGCATCAATTAAAAACAAAACAAAATGGCAGAAGTAAAAGAAGTAAACAATCAAAAATTAAAAGCGTTGCAAATGACGCTTGACAAATTAGAAAAAAGTTATGGAAAAGGTTCTATTATGCGATTGGGTGATAACCCAGTTGAAGATGTAGATGCAATTCCGTCAGGATCTTTAACATTAGATTTGGCTTTAGGCATTAAAGGCTACCCAAAGGGTAGAATTGTTGAAATCTATGGACCTGAATCTTCAGGTAAAACAACATTAGCAATTCATGCTATAGCAGAAGCCCAAAAAAAAGGTGGGATAGCAGCATTTATAGATGCAGAACACGCTTTTGATCAGTTTTATGCGGCTAAATTAGGTGTAGATGTAGAAAATTTATATGTGGCACAGCCTGATAATGGAGAGCAAGCGCTAGAAATTGCTGATAATTTAATTCGCTCGGGGGCAATTGATATTATAGTAATAGATTCGGTAGCTGCTTTAACACCAAGGGCAGAAATTGAAGGCGAAATGGGTGATTCTCAAATGGGATTACAAGCCAGATTAATGTCTAAAGCTTTAAGAAAGTTAACCGCATCAATCAATAAAGCTAATACCACTTGTATTTTTATTAATCAATTAAGAGAAAAAATTGGAGTGATGTTTGGTAACCCCGAAACAACTACTGGCGGTAATGCACTAAAATTTTATTCATCTGTTAGAATTGACATTAGACGTTCAAGCCAAATTAAAGATGGGGATGAGGTAATCGGAAACAGAACTAAAGTAAAAATTGTTAAAAATAAAGTTGCCCCTCCTTTTAGAAAAGCAGAATTTGACATTATGTATGGTGAGGGAATATCAAAAGTAGGAGAGATTTTAGATATTGCTGTTGATATGGGGATTGTAAAAAAATCTGGCTCTTGGTTCTCTTATGGTGACACCAAATTAGGACAAGGACGTGATTCTGTGAAAAATTTAATTTCAGATAACCCTGAATTAATGGAAGAACTTGAAGCTAAAATCTATGAGCAACTAGAAAAAAAAGATAGTACAGAAGAGTAAAATTCAATTGAATTAAACAGGCAAGTAGTGTTAAAAATTTTACTTCATGCCGGAGGATAAAAGAGGGGAAATCTTTATGATTGACCCTCTTTTTGTTTTGTATGTGATTTTGTGGTGGTTGGGAAATATAGTAACCATCAACCCACTATGTTATCGATACATTCCGATAGCAATTGGTACACTCGAATACACGCTAATGCCTTTAACTCGTAAAAATAAGACAATATTTCATTTAACCACTAAAGTTGATGTTAGCCCGCAAAATTCACCACTATACTATTACATCTTAGTTAAAACACAGTAAATCAACCTATAAAAACACTTATTATTCAATTTAATAACACCCAAATTTGAGGGGTTTGAATATCCAAATTCAATTTGCAAAGGTCTTCTGTTAAATAATATAGATTTTGTTCTTCAGCGAAATCAATTTCAGGGTCATAAGTTGTAAAATCATTTTTGATAATTTTAAAACCACTTGGAATAATTAAAGGTTGCAATTCAAATTTCATTATTAATTTTTATTTCATCAACATCATTAGCAAATTTTATTGTCTCTTTCCATAATCGATTTTTTTTACTTATTTAATATACTTTTCAATTCTCTTTTATAATCTATATTATCAGTCATCCCGTTATGACCTTGTCCATTTAAAGTTATGAGGTTTATTTTAGTCTTAAATTCTTTTTTCAGTTTTAAGGAAGATGCATAATTAATTACATCATCTTGATTTCCATGAAATATTGTAATTGGCATGTGGCAATTCTTAAGATATTCATTGGTTGCAAATTTATATTTTAAAATAAATGATGGTATAAATGAAAACTTCTGATGCATCAAATCTGTCAAACTATAATATGGCGCTTGTAAAATCAATTGTCTAGGGTTATTGTTTGATGCTAATTTAGATGCAAGTCCAGTTCCTATAGAGTAACCTAAAATTATTATATTCTTTTCATCATATTTTTTTTTAAGTTCTTTATAGATTATTTCATTATCCTCAAATAATTGTTCCTGCCCATTTAAAGTTCCCTCACTTTTTCCAAAGCCTCTATAATCAAGAATAAAAACATCATAATTTAATTCAGTATAAGTCTTAGCTATATTTCCCCATGAACTTAACGAACCTGCATTTCCGTGAAGATAGAAAATAAGACCTTTTGTACTATCTGCTTTAAATAAAAGTCCATTTATTAATTTTCCATCAGAGGTTTCAAAATTTAATTCATCAAAGTTTTGTTCAAAATTGAATTGGTAATTTTTTTCTAAATGTTGAGGGAAAAATATTAATTTCTCTTGAAAAAAGTATAGCACCACACATAAAAAAATGTATAGCCCTGCAATTATTTTTAAGAAGTTTAATATTTTCTTTTTCATTCTTTAATAGTATTCTGATAAATACCATATAGTGGTTACTGTATTGTATCATTGCTATAAAATTAGTCAAAAAAAGTCATTTTTTACTAAAAATGGCTTAAATCACTCATTTTTGTTGGGTGATTTTTAGAGTTTATTGCTTTGTGCAACGGTTATTTTTGTTGGCATACGGTATTATAGTCGTTTTATCAATTCATCAGCTTTTGTGCTTCCTAATGATTTTGCTTTTTTCAAATCTTTTTTAGCTAATTCTTTATTTCCTAGTATCAAATGAATATGTCCTCTGGTTAAATAAATCCCTCCAAATTCAGATTCAATATTCTCAGCTCTATCTAGGTACACCAAAGCTTTTTTTCTTCTTCTTAATCTTGAATAGCAAAGAGCCATGTTATATTGTATTTTATAGTTTGTACTAAAAATATCTACAACTTCTTTAAACAACCGTTTGGCTTTTCTTGTTTTTCTTAACATCAAATAGCAATAAGCTAGATTTCCCTTTGCTTCATTTCCAAACTGCTCCGATTTAATTGCATATTTAAAATGAGGAATAGCTTCATCATATCTTAATTTGATAGTATGACAATTTGCAATTAAAAAATGAATTTCGTTAAAGTTTCCATATAGTTTAATAATGTTTTTACATTCATTGATGCAATCATCCATATCAAACTGATAGAAGTATGCTATCGCTTTTGGAAACGCAATAAGCTCCTTTTCAAATTCATATTTCGTTTTATACTCAAGCTCTTTTACTATCTCCATCAAACCTTCTGGATCTATCTCCTTCAGGTTATCTATCAATTTCATAAATTCTAATAGAATAGATTCAGGAACATGCTCAACAAAAAGAGATGCATTCTCATATGCTTTTTCCTTGTCTGAACTCCACAAATCAACAGCTTTAAATGCAAAATCAGTCACATACATTTCAAAATGTTCTTTGTATGGATTGAGTAATTCTGAATTTTTAAGGAAGTCAATTAAGTTTATAGGTGTAAAATCTTTTCCAATCATTTTTAACGAATTTCAACGGTTTGTATAAGAATAGTAGGCGATTTCAAGGCACTTACCTTTCACCCGATAGCAATTGGGATTATCGCTAAACTTTGTACAAAGATACAAACTTTAATTTTAGCACAAAACCCGCAATTACGTTTGCATTTTGTGTCTGTTGCACAAATATATTCAAGTTAAATATTGCTATAAAATTAGTCAAAAAAAGTCATTTTTTACTAAAATATGGCTTAAATCACTCATTTTTATTGGGTAATTTTTAGAGTTTATTGCTTTGTGCAACGGTTACTTTTGTTTTTGATATGGAATCGTGCCAATCATACCCTTCTAAAAAAGAAAAAGGCTCAAACGGAATAATTCGACAGAATGTTCTAATTAATATCGATTTGAATTTATTATCTTGGTATTCTACCATAGAATCATTATGAAGTTTTCCGATAGTTTGAAGAAAAAGAAATTCCGTCACTAAATAATAACAGAACAAATTAATTAGAAAGAACCAAATAATACTAGAGTTAAGAAAATCAATATCTTCAGAAATAATATCGTTCATTAAAATTCTAAAATTTCTAAATCCGAATAATAATATAATTGAGAGATCTATAATCCAATTAAATAATCTTGAGGATTTTTTCGCAACCTTATTGTGAATATTTTGGTTTGTGACATTTCTTGAATTCCAATAATTTATAATTATTAAAATCAGTAACAAGACACTAATAAATTTAAAAATATATAAATACCAAGGAGCTCCTTCAAATAATATAAAATACGAAAATTTCGTGCTTAAAAAAAGTGTAGTTATAAACCAAAAAATATTTGAGACCACAAATAGATAAATTGGAAATTTCAATATTCTAATTATGTCAATTTTTTTAAGCCTTATAAGTTTAATAACTCCAATGAAAATAAAAACAGAAGATAATACTTGCAATAATTCTATTATAAATTGACTGAAGTTAAATATGTTAGGAAAATTAAAATGTTTTATCCAATGTGGAAAGGTGAAATATTTAATTTGAGAATAAGATTCTACAATTGCGTTTAACACGATTAGTATTACGATTATCTTTCTAATTTTCATAGTTTTAATTATTGCTAATATTAGACATATCTTTAGTTGTTACTTTTTATTTATTAGTTAGATGTTAACAACAAATATAAAAATAATTTAGTTGAAGCCAAAAATATTGAAGTGATTTATTATTTGGTTTATCCCCTGATTAACTACAAGTGTAAAGATTACCAAATTTCTATGTTTAAAATTTATTTTTAGTTAGAACCATATTAATTTTACATTAAGTAATAAATACAAGTTTCTAATCAACAATCTTTTACTACCTTTGTTTTAATGGCAAATTTTACCACAGAAGGTATCGTAATTCAAAAAATAAATTATTCTGAAAGCAGTTTAATTATTAAAGTATTAACCAAAGATAAAGGATTACAATCTTTTATTTTTCAAGGGGCTAAACGTAAGGATAAAAAAGGGCAGGTTGTTTCTCCGCTTTCAATTATCAATATCACTTATTTTCAGCGAAACGACAGTCAGTTAGCAAAAATAAGACAGGTAGATTTAGCGGTTATTTATAAAGATATTCCGTTTAATCCCATTAAAACTTCTATTTTATTTTTTATTAACGAATTAATTCAAAATTCAATAAAAGAGGAAGAATATAACCCTCAACTATATCATTTTATTAAAAGTGCTTTACAAATATTAGATGTGCAAAGGGCGTTTAGTAATTTTCCAATTAAATTTTCATTGGCTTTACTGGGGCAAATTGGCTATTATCCTGCCATAGATGAATTAGGAAGATATTTTGATTTTTTAAACGGAAAAATAACTAAAAACGAACCTAATCATCCTTATTTTTTAGATAAAGATATTACATCTTATTTAATTAAAATAAATCAACAACCTCTATCTGAAAATGGTAATAAAATACCCAATTCTATTAAAAAACAATTGTTAGATGGTTTGTTAGATTATTATAAAATTAAAATAGAGGGTTTTAAACCATTAAAAAGTATTGAAATATTAGAAACTGTATTGGCTGGATAAAACTAATTTACTTACTAGTTAAATCTTTAAACACTTCCTCCATAGATTTTTCCTCAATGCGAATAGTTAAAATGAGCACTTGATTTTCTTGTGCAAATTTGGCAACATTAGCCCTAACATCATTAATTGATGAAATAATCCATTGGTTATTTTCAACTAATTGAACTTTTTTAACCCCTTTAATATTTTGTAGCTGATTTTTAGTCACCACATTATCAAACTCAACAAATATGGTTAATAAATTGGCTTGTTGTTGTTGAATGTGTTTGGTAGAATCATCAGCAACAATTTTACCGTCTTTAATAATAATTACACGGTCACAAATGGCTTCTACTTCTTGCATAATATGCGTAGAAAGCATAACTGTTTTTGTTTTACCAATATTTAAAATTAATTGTCTAATTTCAACCAATTGATTTGGGTCTAGACCGGTTGTAGGTTCGTCAAGAATTAAAACTTCAGGGTCATGAATCATAGCTTGTGCTAGTCCTACCCTTTGGCGGTATCCTTTTGATAACGCTCCTATTTTTTTGTGTTGTTCTTTTTGTAAACCTACCAATTCAATCATATCTGCCACCCTTTGTTTTACATTTTTAAGCTTATAAATGTTGGCTACAAAAGACAAATATTCTTTAATGTACATCTCTAAATACAAAGGATTGTGCTCTGGTAAATATCCTACTCTTTTTCTAATTTCTAAAGAGTCAGCATCTACATCAAGTCCACAAACTTTAACTTCTCCTTCAGATTTTGAAAGGTAACAAGTGATAATTTTCATCATGGTAGATTTACCCGCTCCATTGGGACCTAAAAATCCAACTATTTCGCCAGATTTAATAGAGAAACTAACATTGTTTAATGCTGCTTGCTCTCCGTAATATTTATAAACTTGTTTAACCTCTATTGACACAGCAAATATTTTGTTTGCTACGAATTTACAGTTTTTTGATTAACTTGTAACTATTGCTTAACAATTTTTAAAGTTTGATTGTTATATTTAAGTAAATAAAAACCATTTTCAAAATCACTTAAATTAAGTAAAGAGTTGTGGCTTGTAATGTTTTGTTGATGTATTTCTTTACCTGACACGTCATATATTTTAAGTATTCCTCCTAAATTAACAGTGTTAAAATTAAGGATTGAATTGGTTGGATTAGGATATACAGTAAAATTTAAGGGCTCTATTTCAGTCACATCAACATTAGAACTTAATTGAATATAATTAGTGTGTTCTAAATTATTATTTCTTGCTTCATAATACTCTACTGCAATATCATCCATTATACCAACATTTCCACTAGGTGTTAACAAAACCGAATAACGTTCACCTGCATTAATTTCTAATGTGTCACAACTAAAACTTTGGGGTAATACACGACCATCACTTAAATACGCTCGGGCATTTAATTGTGGTGGAAAGATATATCTTGTTTTTGTATAAGCAATGTTGCCTAAACGCAGTAATACTGAATCGCCTTGATTAGCAACAACAGTATTGTTAGGGGAATTATACAATTGATTTCCGCTTAACCCATTAACCATAAAATAGTTAGATTTAAAAGTGTACATTGGTGGAATAGAAAGTGTGTTGTTGTTCCAACTCAAATCCATATCAGAGGTTAAAAACCTGTATTCATTAGTAAAGCTAGGTCCTCCATCAAATAATAAAGTTGAATCTGGATAATTAGAAACCACAATCATCCCATACATCCCCATAGTTAAATGTAGGGTAGTAAGTACGTGACAGTGGTATAAAAATGTCCCTTCATGATTAGCTACAAATGTGTAAGTTGTAGATTGTTGAGAATTAACCGAAAAAGAGGTAGTTGGCACACCATCATTGGCTTGATTAACATCTAAACCGTGCAAATGAATGGTATGATCTTCAGGAGAATCATTAAAAAAGTTTAACACAACTGTATCTCCTTTGTTAATTTCTAACAGTGGACCAGGTAAAGACATAGAATGAGAACCATTTCCGTTTACAACACCATAGCCCCAATATTGCGTTGTTGAACCATCATCTAAAGGATGCGTTAGTAACATCTCTGCTACCAAATTAAACGTACGGGTTTGGGCTATTAATTGATGAGTGGTAAGTGATAATATAATTATAAATAAAACTCTCATGGTTGAATATTTAATAAATTTAACATTCCACCCGGATATACACCATTAGTGGTTACATTAATTAAGTTGTGTTCATGTACGGGATACATTCCCGGTTGGTCTGGTATTAATCTTAGTAGTAGAATTTCATTTTCTAAAATACCAAAACTGTCTTTAACCCATCCGTTATATTTAGTGTTAATAGATGCATTAACAATAGTAACATGATAACCGTGAAAATGTAAGGTGTGAAACATTTTACCTGAATTTAAAACCACAATGTAAATGGTATCTCCTACTTGTTGGTTGATTTTTGCATGCACATCATTTTCTAAATCAGGATATACTTTTAAGTTAATGGTAAAAATATCAGGCTGATAAGTAAATGGAATAGCATTAGTTTGCAAATTGGCTATTTCATGCGATAAAGTGTCTGACTGTTCAAACATATTCCAATAATATTTTGGATAGTTATTGTAACCATACATAATAATACTTGATGCTCCCAAGTGTTTACCATAAAACTTATCTGAATAAAAACGATAAGCACCTTGATTTGAAAAAGTAACAGTAAAATCTTTAGTGGTTCCTGCCGGAATTAAATTGTTGTTTTCTATTAAACCATCAATAGTAAAAGTATGTTCTAACGTATCGTTGTTTACTATGTGAAGTTGTAAATCATCTCCTTGATTAAGTTCTATAATGACATTTTCTAACTTAAAATTAGCAGAATCATTAAACACACACGCATCAAAAGTAAACGAGCCAATAGTATATGGTGCTTTGTTAATATAAAGGGTATCAAAAACAGTGGCAGAAAATGTTATATTTGCAATTATTAATAAAAACCCAAGTGTAATTATTTTTTTCATATTCACAAATATAGTTTTTTAAAAATTAAATTTAAACTTAAATATATTACATCAATTGGAATCCTATAAAAAAAATAACCCTTATTGCTTAATGCCTTGGATACATTTTTATGTGGGTTATAAAGGTGATGTAAACGCTTGTTGTGTATCGTCTATAAAGTTAGGTAATATTAATAAAAACGGCATTAATGAAATATGGCAAAGCGATTCAATTAACTTAATAAGAGAACAATTTTTACAAGGTAAATATGATAAAAGATGTTCTGTTTGTATTAATAGAGAGCAGTCGGGGGCTAAAAGTTTAAGACAAGAAACGTTTGAAAAATTTTCTAATATTGACATCAATAATACCAAATTTCCCATTTATTTTGATATTCGTTTTTCAAATGTTTGCAATTTTAAATGCCGAACTTGTTGGCATGGTGCGAGTTCTAAGTGGTTTGATGATGCTAAACAGTTAAAAACCACTACCAGTCATCAAGCTATTATTAAAAATATTAACGATTTTAATCATTTTATTAATGTTAATGGACATCTTTTACTAAATGCAAAAGAAATTTATTTTGCAGGTGGTGAACCCTTGGTAACAGAAGAACATTATTTGTTGTTAAATTATCTAATAAAACATAAAGCAACCAACATCAAATTAAGATATAACACCAATTTTTCAGTATTAAAATTCAAGTCTTATGATGTACTTAAATATTGGAAACGGTTTCAATCAGTTGAGGTTTTAGCCAGTATTGATGAAACAAATGAGTTAGGAGAATACATAAGAAAAGGGTTGGATTGGGAGGTGTTTATTAAAAACAGAAATGCAATTAGAGGACTGACTAATGTTGTGTTTAAAATTGCCCCAACCATTTCGGTTTTTAATGTTAAAACATTGCCTAACTTTTATTTGAAATGTTTACAATTAAACCTCATCAATCCACCTGATTTTTATATTAACATTTTAGATAGACCTTTCCACTATAACTGCAAAATTTTAAGTCAAAAAAGCAAGCAAATCATCAATAAAATATATACTGATTTTTATGAGTGGTGTCAACAAAACAATATTCCAACCTCTATTGTTAATCAATTTAAAGAAGTGCAAATGTTTATGAATAAAGACGATTTACATTCAAAATACTACCAAAAATTTGTAAAAGAAACACAAAAGTTAGATAAAATTAGAGGTGAGGGTTATATTGCGACATAAAAATTTTAATGTTTAGTCCAAATACTAATTAATTCTATCATTGTTTTTACTGCTTTTTGCATATCTTGAACACTTACATATTCGTGTTTTGAGTGAATAGCCATTTCGCCTGTAAATAAGTTAGGACAAGGTAAGCCCATAAAAGATAATCTAGACCCATCAGTTCCACCTCTAATAATAACAGGTTTTGGTTCAATTCCCACATTTTTCATGGCTTCAATGGCATAATCGGTAACAAAAGGAACAGTTTTAATAACTTCCTTCATGTTTCTGTACTGTTCTTTTACTTCAAACGTAGCGGTTACTCCTTTATAATCGGCAATGGTTTGGTCTAAAATTAATTTTAAACGATCCTCATATTCTTTTAGCTTAGCTGTGATGTGATCTCTAATAATAAAAGTAATGGTGGTTTGCTCTAACTCCCCTCTAATTGATGTAGGATGAACAAATCCCTCACGCCCTTCTGTTGTTTCTGGACTCCAACTGTCTTTTGGTAATCGATTAATAAAATCTGAGGCTACTTTTATGGAATGTACCAATTTATTTTTAGCGTAACCTGGATGCGCACTAACGCCAGTAATATTAATGGTAACCGCATCTGCCGAAAAACTTTCGTCTTCAATAGACCCTAACACACCACCATCTAGAGTGTATCCGTAGTCTGCATTAACTTTGCTCATATCTAAATGATCAACACCCCTACCTACTTCTTCATCTGGAGTAAATAAAATTCTAATTTCGCCATGTTTATAATTTGGGTTTGACATACAGTAGTTGGCAAAATCCATTATGCAAGCCACCCCTGCTTTGTCATCAGCACCTAAAAGAGTTAAACCTGATGCTGTAATTAAATCATCACCTATTTTTTCTTTTAAATATGGATGCTTTTCTGTGGTAATAATTTGAGTATTATCATCTGGTAAAACAATATCACTCCCATCCCATTTTCGGTGCACAATTGGTTTTACGTTGGTGCCACTACAATCTGGAGCAGTATCTAAATGAGCGCAAAAACATATAGTTGGAACTGTTTTGTCAATGTTAGATGGAATAGTTCCAAACACATAACCCCACTCGTCCATTTCAACGTTTTTAACCCCTAACTCTGTCAATTCCTCAACCAATAATTTAGCTAAATCTTTTTGTTTCATACTACTCGGAAAAGTAGTTGACTCTGGGTCGGCAGTTGTATCTATTTTAGCATATTTTATAAAACGATTTTCAACGGTGTGGTTATAATTATTCATGATGTAAATTTTAGAATAGCAAAAGTAAT
>CAYQRJ010000037.1:0-13539 GCA_964419855.1 uncultured Crocinitomix sp. | reverse complement strand
TATTTTTAATTAATTATAGACTTGTATAACTACTGAGTTTTTACTATTTAATTTATAGTTATTTTAAAAAAAATAAGATAACCAAAGTTTTTATTTGATATTATCAAATAAAATTATAAATTTACTGCCTAAATGATGTTAAAGGGACTTGAACTTATTGATAGAAGATTATTTTTAATCATTAATCAGTCGCATTCGCCTTTTTTAGATGAATTAATGTGGCAATTTTCTCATCAATTAATTTGGACTCCTCTTTACTTGTTTATTTTATATTATCTACAAAAGCATTTTAATTATAAGCAAATTTTTGTATTTTTTATTGGAATAGGTTTGTGTTTTTTATTGGCTGACAGACTATCTGTTGTGGCTTTTAAAAATGTTTTTTTAAGATATAGACCAACCCATAATTTAGAAATTAAGCATTTAGTTCACACTTACACTTTTTCTGATGGTAAGTCCTATTTAGGAGGGTTGTACGGGTTTGTATCTTCTCATTCGGCTAATTTTTTTGCTTTATCAATGTTTTTATTTTTAAATTTTAAAACAAAGTCTAAGTTTTGGGGCTACATTTTTTTATGGGCAATAATTATAGGGTATAGCAGAATATATTTAGGAGTTCATTATCCGTTTGATGTTGTTGGTGGTGGATTATTAGGAATTATTATTGGTTATATTGTTTATAAAATAACTATTTTTATCAACAAATATTTATTAGTATGAATTGGTTGAGTGTTTTAGGGTTTATTTTTGTTGGTGGAGGATTAGGAAGTGTTTCACGTTTTGGCATTTGGAAACTGACCTCTTTAATTTGGGACACTCGTTTTCCTATTGGAACTGTTATTGCCAATTTACTTGCTTGTACTGTTTTAGGTTTAATGATTTATTATTTTAAGGACAAAGCATCTACCAATCAATTTGTTAGATTTTTTATTGTTGTTGGTTTTTGCGGAGGATTCTCCACTTTTTCTACCTTTAGTATGGAAAATGTAGTGCTAATAAAAGAAGGCTTTTATTTATACGGATTTTTAAATGTTTTTATTAGTATTGCATTGTCATTTGTTATACTTTGGTCTCTTATAAAGTAATATTTATTTTACCAATTTATATTTCACAATACACCACAAAATTTTAACACCTGCTAAAACTGCTCCTTTTATTGTTCCTGACACTTTGGATTCTCCTATTCTCACCCTATAATTAACAGGCACTTCTGCATAGGTCATTTTATGTTTTGCAGCTTTTATTTGCATTTCAATGGTCCAACCAAAGGTCATTTCTTGCATATTTAACATTAATAGTTTGTTTAGTTTAATGGCTCTAAATGGTCCTAAATCGGTATATTTTACACCATAAAACAACCTCATTAATCTTGTTGACAACCAATTGCCAAACTGTTGCGGAAACGTCATTGACCCTGCTTCTTTTTGACCTTTTGCTCTAGACCCTATAACTAAATCTATTTGATTATTAATAATGGGAGCAACAACACTCGGAAGCTCTTGTGGATAATCTGAATAATCACCATCCATAAAAACAATAATGTCAGGAGGTGTTGGTAAATCTTTTGCATATTTTATACCTTTCATACACGCCCAACCATACCCTTTTTTTGATTCCTCTAAAACTACCGCTCCTTCTTTTTTTGCTACTTCTACTGTGTTATCGGTTGAATTATTACTACAAACAATAATGGTACTCACCCACTCTTTAGGGATATCATTAATTACTTTACCTATTGATTTTTCCTCATTATGAGCAGGAATAATTACTACAATATTTGGGTTATTTTTCATTAATGTGCAAAAATAGAGTTTTAAAAAAAACACAACTATTTTTTAAAAGATAATTTGAATTAATGTAAGGAAGGTTACTTTTTGAAAAAAAATCTGAATGCCATCACTATTTTTAAAATAGGTAGGTTGAACAAAATAACGCTTATCATAAAAATGTTATGAGGTTATTTCCATTTTAAAGGTCCACCACAATCCACATCAATTCTGTAACGGTAATTAGAGCCATATTTTTTAATTACAGAATCTTTAAATGCCCTCCAATTATTTTGTTGATGTTCGCAAGGATATTCTATCATTACAATGGTAGTGTCATAAACTAATGTAAAAGATGGTGGTGTTTTTACTGCATCTATGTCCTCATTTAATTTTACAGCCTGACAATCGCTACCAAAACAATCTAACCAATTATAAAAAGCATTGTTTAACTTTATTGAATCCGAAAAATTATAAACGAACAAATTAGCTTTTGGTGTCACCATAGATGATTTACCATAAGGCACTTTATTTTTTCCTACAAACTGTAATTTGTATGATGAATTAAATCCAAATCTATCAAAAATATGAGTATCGTTTAAAAAAATAGTGTCATAATCTGGTTGAAGTGAATAAATTAATTTTTGAATATTAGTTGATAATTCAGGTAAAGTATCTTTTTGAACATCTATATTATTATCTATTTGTTCAGTGGAATCTCCCATTAAATCATTAATAGATACCAATTCAACTTTTTGTTCTTTTTGCGAATTACAGCTATAATTTAGTAATATTGAAAGAATTAAATAAATGTAAGTACGTTTCATTTTAATTATTAATTGATGATTTACATCTTTTAAACGTATTTTTATTTGATTTGTTATGCTAATACTTAATTATACTAAAATCACAACATTCAAACTATCTAAATAATTAAAAAAATCTGTTGTTTACTCTTCCATATTATGAAAAACGTTTAAAACATCATCATCTTCTTCAATCTTTTCAAGTAATTTTTCAACATCCGCCACTTGCTCAGGATTATCTAATTTTTTCATAACCGTTGGTATTCTGTCAAATCCTGACGATAAAATTTCAATTCCCCTACCCTCTAAGTCTTTTTGAATAGCTCC
This sequence comes from uncultured Crocinitomix sp., assembly GCA_964419855.1. Taxonomy (GTDB): domain Bacteria; phylum Bacteroidota; class Bacteroidia; order Flavobacteriales_D; family Crocinitomicaceae; genus Putridiphycobacter. The sequence continues at coordinate 10,640 of CAYQRJ010000037.1, read as the reverse complement.
ATAACTCTCAAAAGGAGCATAAATTAAAATGCCATCTTCATCTTGAAACACTTCCTCAACACCGTGGTCAATCATATCTAATTCTAACTCCTCTAAATCAATTCCCTCAGCAGGTATTCTAAAATTACAAGTATGGTCAAACATAAATTCTACCGAGCCAGATGTCCCCATACTTCCATTACACTTATTAAAATAAGAACGAATATTGGCTACTGTTCTATTGTTGTTGTCAGTAGCGGTTTCAATTAAAATGGCAATTCCGTGTGGAGCATAACCTTCAAATAAGGTTTCTTTAAAATTAGACGCATCTTTTTCTGATGCTTTTTTAATGGCACGCTCAACATTATCTTTAGGCATATTGGCTGCCTTAGCATTTTGAATAATGGCACGTAATTTAGAATTATTAGCTGGGTCTGGTCCACCCTCTTTAACTGCCATAGCAATTTGTTTTCCAATTCTTGTAAATGTTTTAGACATAGCTGCCCAACGTTTAAACTTACGTGCTTTTCTAAATTCAAATGCTCTACCCATTATTTTGTTTGTTAAAATTTAGCCCAAATTTAAACATTTTTTTCTTTTTTAATTAGGGTTTGTTTAAAAACAAGTCGTCATTAGTAATTTATTCTAAAAAAGGTTAACTTTGCTTAATCAAAACAAATTATTATGAACGACATTAAAGCATCAGAGTTAACATTAGATACCAACGGTAAAGTTTATCATTTAGCAGTTGGTCCAAAAGACATTGCACACACCATTATTTTTGTAGGCGATCAAAACAGAGTTGATGTGGTAGCTTCTTTTTTTGATACCATTAGATTTTCAACCCAACATAGAGAGTTTAAAACGGTAACTGGGAGTTATAAAGGCAAAGAATTTTCGGTAGTAAGTCACGGTATTGGATGCGATAACATTGATATTGTTTTAAATGAATTAGACGCCTGTGTTAATATTGATTTAGAAAAAAGAGAAATTAAAACTGAACACACGGCGTTAGAAATTGTTAGAATTGGAACTTGTGGCGCATTACAAGTTGATATTAACCCTGGTTCGCACATTATTTCAAAATATGCTATTGGTTTAGATGGTGTAGCTAATTTTTACAACATCAATTTTACTGATGAGGAAAAAGAAATGGCTCAATCTTTTAAAAATAATGTTGATTGGCCAAACGATTTAGCACTGCCCTATTTTGCAAAAAGTTGCGAGCAATTAAACGCTAAAATTGCTGATTTAGGTGAACAAGGAATAACCACTACTGCTAATGGTTTTTACGGCCCTCAAGGTAGGGCATTAAGAATACCTCTAAAACACCCTGATTTTAAAGATAAATTAAGGGCTTTTTCTTTTAACGGAACCAGAGCTACTAATTTTGAAATGGAAACCTCTGCTTTATTATCACTTTCAAGAGCTATGGGACATAGTGCCACAACCATTTGTTTGGTTTTAGCCAACAGATATTCCAACAAATTTGAATCAGACTATGAAGCTAAAATGCGAAATTTAATACAAAGTGTTTTAGATAGATTGGTGTAATAAATAATTAAAATGTTAAAAGTTACAAACCCATTTGACCAATCAGTAATTAAAGAAATACCAATGGTTGGTAAGCAAGAAGTAGAACAAGCACTTACAAAAGCGTATGGCTTATTTCAAAATCAATCTAATTGGATTCCTGCTCACGAACGCATTGCTATTTTAGAACGTGTTGCTCATATTATGAGCAGTAGAATTGATGAATTAACCCAAACAGCAGCCATAGAAGGCGGAAAACCATTAACCGATTCAAAAGTTGAAGTTTTACGTGCCATTAATGGTGTTAAAATTGCAGCAGAACATATTGGTCAACTTAAAGGAGAACAAATTCCAATGGGATTAACCAAAGCATCTGTTGGTAGAATTGCTTTTACTACTCGAGAACCTATTGGTGTAGTCGTTTCGGTAAGTGCATTTAATCACCCTTTAAATTTAATTATTCATCAAACAGTAACAGCTATTGCTGCGGGTTGCCCCGTAATTATTAAACCTGCCTTAAACACGCCTTTGAGTTGTTTAACTTTTGTTGACATTTTAAAAGAAGCTGGTTTACCAGATGGTTGGTGTCAAGCTATCATCTGCAATAATGAAGTGGCCGAAATATTAGTTACTGATTCTCGTGTTAATTATTTTTCTTTTATAGGCTCAGCCAAAGTGGGTTGGTATTTGCGTTCAAAATTATCGGCTGGTACAAGATGTGCTTTAGAACATGGAGGAGTTGCCCCAGTAATAGTAGAAGAAAGTGCCGATATTGAAGCCATGTTACCCGCATTAGCTAAAGGTGGCTTTTACCATGCAGGTCAAGTGTGTGTATCTGTACAACGTGTGTTTGTTCATCACTCAATTGTTGACAAAGTAGCTAAAGGATTAACTCAATTAGCATCTAATTTAGTGGTAGGTAATCAAATGGATGAAAAAACAGAAGTTGGACCATTAATATCTCCACGTGAAGTAAATAGAATTGACAAATGGGTTAATGAAGCTGTTAAAGATGGTGCTAAATTATTATGTGGCGGAAAAAAAATATCAAATACTTTTTATGCTCCAACTGTATTGTTAAATCCACCAGCATCTGCTAAAGTATCAACTTTAGAAATTTTTGGTCCTGTGGTTTGTATTTATAGTTTTACTGATAGAGATTCTGCTATTGAAATTGCCAACAGTTTAGATGTCCATTTTCAGGCGTCAGTATTTACAAAAAACTTAGATGTAGCTTTAGATTGTGTTAAAAAATTAAATGCTTCATCTGTAATGGTAAACGACCACACTGCTTTTAGAGTAGATTGGATGCCTTTTGGTGGTAGAGATACTTCTGGAATTGGCGTTGGCGGTATCCAATACAGTATGCACGAAATGACCAGAGAAAAATTAATGGTGATTAAGAGCAAAATGTTGTGATTGGAAAATTCACTACTCAGGTTTACTCCCTTAACCCACAAAATTCACCACTAAATTATTTTTTTAATTAAAATACAGTAAATCAAATTATTAAATTAATTTTTATACAATTTAACAATACCCAAATTTGAGGGAGTTTTATTTGATACATTTCAAATCTAAACAAAGCTAATTCTATGAATTTTTGCGGATAAGTAAGATTATTAATAGATTTTTAAATCTCATCTTATATCTTTGCAAAAAAATATTAAAAATGGCAAAATCATCAAAACCAAATAAAAAAGTTGTTGAACTATTAAAAAAGTTAAACTCACCCGAGCCAAAAGACATCATTAACGCCATCAAATCTTTAAAAGTATCAGGCGATAAAACCGTTATTGAACCTTTGGTTAAATTATACACCACCACCCAAAACAACGCCATTAAAAATGAAATTAGTGACTTGCTGAACTCTTTAAAATCTACCCAAGCACCCCAAGAAGTTATTAAATGCTTAAACAATAAAAAATATGACACTGCTAAAACAATGTTGTTAAGCTCAATTTGGAATTCTAATTTAGATTACACCCTCTATTTAGACGACATTGTAAAAGCCGCTACACAAGGCACAATGATGGATGCTATGGAATGCTTAACCATTATTGAAAATATGGAAGGCACATTAGACGAGCAAAAAATAATGGACCCATTAATTAATTTAAAATCTTATTTGGTCGAAAATATGAGTAACGACTCTCAAAAAAATCAATTACTTAAAGAGGTAGCACAAATATTAACCGAAATTAATGATTCATTATAACATCTATGGCTAAAAATAAGCTAAAGCACTTTGCCGACATGAAAACAATGGACTTTGTTTTTGAACCTACCATTGAAACGGTTAAAAATGATTCTTTTCCCTTAAAAGGTTGCTGGCATAACAACTTTTTTAAAAACAACAACCCCATTATAGTTGAATTAGGTTGCGGTAAAGGAGAATACACTGTTGAATTGGCAAAAAAATATCCCAACAAAAATTTTATAGGCATAGACATTAAAGGTGCCAGAATGTGGTATGGCGCAAATGAAGTGCGAGAAAAAAATCTAAAAAACGTTGCCTTTGTTAGAACCAAAGTAGATTTTATTCTTGAAATTTTTAACCCTCACGAAATTGATGAAATTTGGCTTACCTTTTCCGACCCTCAAAAAGAAAAACCACGTAAAAGATTAACCTCTAAACTGTTTATGGACAGGTTTAAACAAATCTTAAAACCCAACGGCATCATTCACCTTAAAACCGATAGCGATATATTATTTGAATCAACCCTTGAACAAATAAAAGAACACCACTATATCTGCAACAATTACACTTGGAACTTATACGGAAAAGAGTATTGGAACAAATTGTCAGATGAACAAAAAGACATTCTTTCCATTAAAACCAACTACGAACAAATTTTTTCACAAAAAGGATTTTTAATAAAATATTGTCAAATAAAGTTTAATTAATTTTTTTGGCTGTTTTAACGCGTTTTCCATTAAAGTTTATTTTTAATTGAATAAGTTTCATTACAATTAAAATGTGCTTTTCCGAAAGTTTTCGGAATCGCAATTTTAATAGCAATTCAACTAAATCCAATTAAAAACAAAGCTACCATTTCAACCGCTAACAGAGCTATAACCTATAATTATTTTTAACTCACAAAACAAGTGTGTTACAAAGTAAAAACAAATTACTATATTTGCCAAAGTGAACAAAGACTTACAAATATCAATTGTGGTGCCTTTATTTGATGAGGCAGAATCGTTACCAGAACTACACCAATGGATTAAACGTGTAATGGACGACAACCATTTCTCTTACGAAATTATTTTTGTTGATGATGGCTCTAAAGATAACTCTTGGGAAATAATTGAACAATTAAAATCTAATCACCCAGAAGTTAAAGGCATTAAATTTCAACGAAACTATGGTAAATCTGCTGCCCTTCATGTTGGATTTCAAGCCACAAAAGGCAATGTTGTCATTACTATGGATGCCGACCTACAAGATTCACCAGAAGAAATACCTGAACTTTACAAAATGATTACAGAGGATAATTTTGATTTAGTATCTGGTTGGAAGAAAAAACGCTACGACCCTTTATCTAAAACAATTCCTACTAAAATATACAATGGCGTAAACCGAATGATGAGCGGCATTAAACTACACGATATGAATTGTGGCTTAAAAGCCTACAAAGGTGAGGTGGTTAAATCAATAGAAATTTTTGGCGAAATGCACCGCTACATTCCCGTAATTGCTAAAGCAGCTGGCTTTACAAAAATTGGCGAAAAAGTAGTACAACATCAAGAAAGAAAATATGGTAAAACCAAGTTTGGATTAAACCGATTTGTTAATGGTTTTTTAGATTTGTTTACCATAACTTTTATTACAAAATTTGGAAAAAAACCAATGCACTTTTTTGGACTCATTGGCACTTTGTTTTTTATTATAGGATTTGGAATAGCATTTTGGTTAATTATAAATAAATTATTCATTGATACCTCTGCTCGTCTAATTGCCGATAGAGCAGAATTTTATATTGCACTGGTAGCAATGATTATTGGTACTCAATTATTTTTAGCAGGTTTTATTGCCGAACTAATTGGCAGAAACTCTGTGTTAAGAAACAATTATTTAATAGAAAAAGAAATTTAACCAATTAATTAATCGCTTTTTAATGTCCCAAACAAAATCATTAAAAATTATTATTTTAGGAACTGCGCATCCTTTTAGAGGCGGATTAGCATCCTACAACGAAAGGTTAGCAAAACAATTTCAAGCAGAAGGGCATCAAGTTGAAATTATAACCTTTACAACTCAATATCCTAACTTTTTATTTCCGGGTAAAACACAGTTTTCTGAAGAACCTGCACCAAACAACTTAAAAATTACAAGATTAGTCAACTCTGTTAACCCTTTTAATTGGCTAAAAGTTGGTCGGCTAATAAAAAAACAAAAACCTGATATTTTAATTTTTAAATATTGGTTACCATTTATGGGACCTTGTTTTGGAACTATTGCAAGACAGGTTAAAAAAAATAAACATACTAAAATAATAACTATTTTAGACAATGTTATTCCACATGAACACCGCATTGGCGACAAACCATTTACCAAATATTTTTTAAAGCCTATAGACGCTTTTATATCTATGAGCAAAAGTGTTGAACAAGATTTAAAATTATTTGATACTAAAAAACCTAGAGATTTTAACCCTCATCCATTATTTGATAATTTTGGCGAAATTTTACCAAAACAAATCGCAAAAGAAAAATTAAAGCTTGATAACAACACCAATTACATACTCTTTTTTGGAATTATTAGAGACTATAAAGGTTTAGATTTATTATTAGAAGCTTTTAAACAGTTTGACTACAAAAAATATAATGTAAAACTTCTTGTTGCAGGAGAGTATTATGCTAATGAAGAAAAGTACCAACAACTCATTAAAGATTTACAAATAGAAAAAGAAGTTATTATTGTCAATCAATTTATTAATGATTCTGATGTAAAAACATATTTTTGCGCCAGCGATTTAATAGCACAACCATATAAAAATGCAACACAATCAGGGGTAACGCAAATCGCTTATCATTTTGAAATTCCTATTTTAGTAACAAATGTTGGCGGTTTACCCGAAATGGTTCCACACAACAAGGTAGGTTATGTAACTCCTGTTAACGCTAATGAAATTGCAAATGCTTTAACAGATTTTTACACCAATAAAAGAGAGTCTGAATTTAAAGCGAATTTAAAAATTGAAAAGCAAAACTATTTGTGGGACAAATTAACCGCAAAAATTATTGCGCTTTACAGTCATTTAAAATAAAATGTTTAATAGCTGTATTCTAACAAAAAAGCCACCTACAATAATGTAGATGGCTTGTATTTTGTTTCATTAATAATAATTATGAAATTAATTTAGCTTTAGGATATAACGACATCCACTTTTCTAATTGTTCTTCAGTTTTAAGTGTAATAATTGTCTTGTTATCCAATTGAAGCTTAAATTTTGGCGTAGAATTTTTGATTTCATTTATAATCTTTTCTACTTTTTCTTTTGTCTTTTTTCTAGCCATGATGTTAGTTTGTTTGTACAATAATAATACAATATAAGAATAAAAAGTGTAACCAACGTTACATAATTAATTGTTTTTTAGACAATTTAACATTTTTTAGGTATTAGGTGATGTTTTTTAAAGATAAAAAGTTGGTGATTACTAATGTAAAATCTTAAAAATTAACTCTTTCATTAGTTGCACTTGATCTGTTCCTGCACTACCTACTCCCTTTGCTAATAAATCATATTCTCTTAAATAAGAAAAATTGCGCGAAATCATTTTTGGCGGATGTTTACGCTTGTTAGAAACAATTAATCTAGCAGGATATGGAGCTATTTTTAATAAAGAAGCTACTTGAGCAGGATTATCTGTTTTAATAAAATGAGCTTTAAATAATCTTTGATATAAATTTAATAAATTAGCCAATACAATTGTTATATGTGTTGCTTTAGGATTTTTTTCAAAATAATTGACAATTTTTAAGGCTTTTAAACTGTCTTTTTCCATTACTGCATTTACCAATTCAAATACATTATAATCTTTACTAATTCCAATATTTTCCTCTATATGTTTTTCGGTAATTTGTTGCCCCTCTGGAACTAAAATAAATAATTTATCTAACTCGTTTGCTAATCTGCTTAAATCATTACCAACAAATTCAGCCAATAATGCGGTTGCTTTATCGGTTATTTGGTATTTTTTATCTTTTAAATAATCTTTTATCCATTTATCTAACTGATAATCTTTAACCCCTGTAGATTCAAAAATAACGGCTTTTTTCTTTAATATTTTATAAATTTTTGACCGCTTATCAAACTTTTTATATTTATAAGCAAAAACCAAAATAGTTTGTGGTGATGGATTTTCAAAATAGTTTTCAAACACCTCCCATTGACTCGCTTTACTATATTCTTGTGCCTCTTTAACAATAACCACTTGGTATTCTGCCATCATAGGTAACCTACTAGCAGCATCTACAACATTTAAAGGAGGTGTGTCTTTGGCATAAACAATGGTCTGATTAAAATCTCTTTCAGATTCATCTAACGCATTACTAGCAATATAATCAACAATTTTATCAATATAAAAAGGCTCTTCTCCATTTAAAAAATAAATGGGTTTAAATTCCTTTTTTTTGATTTGTTTTATTATATCTTTATAATCCATCAACTACAAAGTTATTATTTTTTTCTAAAGAAAATTCTAATTGGCACTCCCTCAAAATTAAATCTTTCTCTTAGTCTGTTTTCTAAAAACCTTTTATAAGGATCTTTAACATACTGAGGCAAATTACAAAAAAATGCAAATGCAGGTGCGTGGGTTGGTAGTTGAGTAGCAAACTTAATTTTTATATGTTTTCCTTTTAAAGCTGGCGGAGGCGTTTTGGCTACCACATCTTGAATAAAATCATTTAACACAGAGGTTGGTATTTTTTGGGTACGGTTTTCATACACCTCCATTGTTTTTTCTAATGCTTTGTGTAAACGTTGCTTAGTTATAGTTGATGTAAAAACAATAGGCACATCATTAAATGGAGCTAAATCTGCTCTTAATTTATCTTCATATTCTTTTGTAAATTTTTCATCTTTACCTTCAATTAAATCCCATTTATTGACTAAAACAACAACCCCTTTTTTATTTTTTTCAATCACATAAAAAATGTTTAAATCTTGTTTTTGTAAACCCTCTGTGGCATCAATCATAAACACACACACATCCGAATTTTCAATACTCCTCAAAGAACGAATAACAGAATAAAACTCTACGTCCTCATGCACCTTACTTTTTTTACGGATTCCTGCGGTATCAATTAATTTAAAATCAAAACCAAATAAATTAAATTTAGTATCAATAGCATCTCTGGTTGTTCCAGAAATGTCAGTCACAATATTTCGTTCGGAACCTGTAATGGCATTTATAAAAGATGATTTTCCAACATTTGGTTTTCCAACAACAGATATTCTTGGTAAATCACTGTCGTCTTCAACTTCTGCCTCTTTTTCAAAACTTTTAACCAAATCATCTAGCAATTCTCCTGTTCCCATTCCATTTATAGAGGACACATTGTAAACATCTCCTAAACCATAATTATAAAATTCAAATGCATCATTGGCCCTAGCATGATTATCTACTTTATTGGCAACTACAAATACTGGTTTTTTGGTTTTTCTTAACATATCTGCTACTGCCTCATCTAAATCTGTAATTCCAACCGTTACATCAGATATGAACACTATAACATTAGCCTCTTCAATAGCTATTTCAACTTGTTTTCTTATTTCCTCTTCAAAAATATCATCTGACCCTTTAACATATCTACCTGGATCTATTACACTAAATTCTACACCATTCCATTCAGATAAACCATAAATTCTATCTCTAGTTACGCCACTCATCTCTTCAACTATGGCATTTCTACTTTTTGTTAACCTATTAAACAATGTTGATTTCCCAACATTTGGTCTTCCTACTATCGCAACTATATTTGACATTTTTTAATATCCGTATTTATCTAATTTATTTTCGTTTTCTCTCCAATCTTTGTCCACTTTTACATATAACTCTAAATGTACATGTTTATTGACAAATTTTTCAATATCTTTTCTGGCATCAATACCCACTTGTTTAATCTTTTTTCCTTGATGCCCTATAATAATTCCTTTTTGGGTTGGACGTTCTACAAAGATAATGGCTCTTATTCTAATAATGGTATCATCTTCAAAATATTCTTCAACTACAACTTGCGTGGCATAAGGAACTTCTTTTTTATAATGCAAAAATATTTTTTCTCTAATCATTTCGCTTATAAAAAAACGCATAGGTTTGTCTGTTAATTCTTCTTTATCGTAAAAAGGGGGATTTTCTGGTAAAATATCTATAATTTTATTCCAAAGAATGTCCACATTAACATTTTCAAGAGCCGATATAGGAAGAATTTCAGCTTTAGGTAATTGCTCAGCCCAGTACTCTACCTTTTCATTCAAAATTTCAGGTGTTCCTTGATCTATTTTATTAATTAAAACAATAACAGGAATAGACGTTTTTTGAATTCTTTTTAAAGTAGCTTCATGATTCACCTCTGTTTCATAAATATCAGTCATAAAAAGAATAATATCTGCATCTTTTAAAGCTGAATTAACAAAACTCATCATGTTTTCGTGCAATTTATAGTGAGGATTTAATACTCCTGGTGTGTCCGAAAATACAATTTGGTAGTTTTCATCATTAACAATACCTAAAATTCTATGCCGTGTAGTTTGAGCTTTTGAGGTAATAATAGAGAGTCTTTCCCCTACTAATCTGTTCATTAGGGTTGATTTACCAACATTTGGGCTTCCAATAATATTTACAAATCCTGATTTATGTTGCATTTTTTTATAAAAATATTTGTTTTGCAAAGAAACAAATTATATCTTTGCACTCGCAATTAAATGATAACTATTTTGCTTTAATTTAAAAAAAGCAACAAAATATATTGCGGGGTGGAGCAGTGGTAGCTCGTTGGGCTCATAACCCAAAGGTCGTCAGTTCGAGTCTGGCCCCCGCTACTAACAAAAAGGCAACTTTTTTTAGGTTGTCTTTTTTTTGATTTGATGATACATTGTGTTTACATATTATATTCA
>CAYQRJ010000036.1:11519-13682 GCA_964419855.1 uncultured Crocinitomix sp. | reverse complement strand
CCTAAAGATGTAGTAATAATTAAATTCCCGTTTTTAAGTTCTAAACGGTCTTGCCCATCATATCTCTCTTTAAATAAAGATGGATTTGTATTGGGAGCAACAATAATATCATATTTTATGGTGGCATTTTTTTCATAAACCTTTAAATTTATTCCATCATACAAATTAAGATATTCTATCTCATTATATAAGTATAAATGACTTACCCATTTTGTAGAGTCATTTCCAATAATATAATTCTCATAATGTGGGGACGGTTTATTTTCATTAAATGACACATTGATATTTGCTCCTATAAAATGAGTTTTTACAGCATGGCTTTTATAGCTGTGAGTTTCTGTCGAGTTGCTGTGTGCGTGGTCGTAAATTTCGCCCAAGTTATTATAATTATAGGTAAAACCATTTTTTTCTAAAAACATATCACCACCAGGTATTGAAATTTTATATTCAATATTTTGATGCCATTGTCCACGGTTTGGTTTTATCCATATTTCGTCTTGCCCCCAGCATAAAGTAAAAGAGGTAATTAAAGTGATAAAAGACAAAATATGTTTCATTTTCTTAAATAAACTTTAAATAATAGACGAATAAAATTTAAAATCACCCTATTTTTAAATAGAATTTATTTTAAACAATAATTTTATCTATTGCAATATAAGTATTTAATCAATTTTTGTGGTGTAAAAATTATAATTAATATTTTAAATGTACCAACTGTTTATTTAAAACGTATAGAATCTCTTAAAGTTGCTTTATAAATAGTTTAATTTTGAGTATTATTGTTTAATTCAATTTTAGGCAGTTCAATTTTGTCTTGAATAACAATACAAGTGGGGTAAATAGCAATTAATTCTTGTTTTAACTTTTCAGCTTCAAGTTTTGTTCTAAAATTTCCTACTCTAACCCTGTAATTTGGTGCCATATAATCAATATAGGCTTTGTGTTGAGGGTGTGAATTAATGAAAGCCGCTTTTTGTGATTGAGCAACGCTCTTAGATTCATCAAAAAATATTTGAATGCGGTATCCATCTATTTTTGTACCTGTTACAGTTTCCTTTTCCCTACCTACAAACTTGGTTATGTCATCTAATTTTGGGTCTTTATAAATAAACAGACTTCCTTTAGGTTGTGCACTAAAATCTAAAACGGTTAAGCTATCAGTTGATGTGGTTGTTGTGTTGGTTGGTAAAGTTAACCAATCATTTTGAGCTAAAATATTTGAGGATATAAACAAAAGGAATGCAAAAAAAAGTACTCTCATTTTTAATTTTATTTTAATTATTTGTTACAAAAGTAAATGAATATTTTATATTTACCATTAATCATTCCAAATTTTTACAATCACTTAAAAGTTTATAAATAAACATTTTGCAAATTTAGTTATTTAGAATGATTCTAAATTAACATCTTGGCTTATAAAAAAATTAACATTTGTTAGTAAAAGAAACGCAAACTTGTAAATTTGTCACCAATTAAGTGGATTGTATTAACAGCAAAACAACTTAAATTTTGCAAATGAAAACATCAAAAATGATAAACTTAAAATCTGTAAAACCGTTAGTGTTAACGGCTTTTTTCTTAGTTTTTATTGGAGGCAATGTATTTGCCCAAGACGGTAAAGCGTTATTTAATGCCAATTGTGCGGCTTGTCATAAACCAGACAAAGATTTTGTTGGTCCTGCATTATTGGGGGCTAAAGCTAGGTGGGAAGAAAACTCATCTTTAGATAATTTATATAAGTGGGTTCAAAACTCTGGAGCTTTAATTGAAGAAGGTGATGCTTATGCTAATAAGTTAATTAAAAAATGGAAAGCACCTATGCCACCTCAAGCGTTAACAAATGAAGAAATTGACGCTATTATGGAGTTTGTTGATACACCTGTTGAAACAGCAACAACAGCTGATGGTGGGGCAAATAAAACGGAAGAAACTATCATTGAAGAACCAAAAGGAACATCTACGTGGTTGTGGTGGTTAATAGGAGCTTTATTATTAGTGGTGTTATTTGCAGTAAAAAATGTAAAAGGAGAGTTGTCAAATGTCGCTTTAGAGCAAGAAGATGATGAGTATGTAGGAAGAAAAGGATTTTTTGCCTCAATTAGAGCTTACCTTTGGAAACATTTCAATTATGCATTCTTTTTTGGGTTTGTGCTTTTAATCAGT
>CAYQRJ010000036.1:0-11419 GCA_964419855.1 uncultured Crocinitomix sp. | reverse complement strand
GATAAAATGCAATACACTGGTAAAACTAAACCAGTACAATGGGTAAAAGTTCATAACTTGCCAGATCATGTTTACTTTAATCACTCTCAACACGTGGTTGTTGGTGGTTTAGATTGTAAACAATGTCACGGTGATATGACTAAAGAAACTACCGCAAGAGTAATGACTGTTGCCGACTTAAATTCTGTTGAAGATAATGAGATTAAATTCACCAGACCTGTTTTAACAATGGGGTGGTGTATTGAGTGTCACTCAAAAAGTGAAGTAGATATTCAATCTAATGATGCAAGTGGATATTATAAAGAAATCCATAAAAGATTGAAAAACGATAAAAAAACATACCAAAAATATTTAGAAGATGACAAAGTTTCTGTTGCCGAGTTAGGTGGATGGGAATGTGCAAAATGTCATTATTAATCTAAAGTTAGCCTAATTAAAGATATGGGAACAAATAAAAAATATTGGAAAGGTCTTGACGAGTTGAATCAAACTCCTGAATTTTTGGAAAGAAACAAAAATGAATTTCCAGAAGAATTAACCGTAGATCAATTCTTAGCTGATGATAAATTAGCTGAAAGTTCTACTGGAAGACGTGATTTCTTGAAATTTTTAGGGTTTAGTGTGGCAGCAGCTACATTAGCAGCTTGTGAGGCGCCAGTTATTAAAGCTGTACCTTACGTAGTTAAACCTGAAAATGTAACACCAGGTATGCCTACATGGTACGCTTCTTCTTATTATGACGGAACTACTTATGCAAGTGTTTTAGTTAAAACAAGAGAAGGAAGACCAATTTATATTAAAGGAAATAAAGAAAAAGGATTTACTAAAGGAGCTATTAATCCTAGAATTTCAGCTTCTGTTTTATCTTTATATGATGGAGAAAGATTAATCAACCCAACCATTGATGGTAAAAAAGCCGATTGGAAAGGTTTTGATGCTCAATTATCAAAAGATTTAGAAAAAGTAGCTTCTTCAGGTAAAAAAGTAGTGTTGTTGTCTAATACAGAAATTAGTCCATCTACTCAATCTGCTATTCAAGAATTATCTAAAAAATTAGGTGGTGGAGAAACCACTACCGAAATGGTAATTGATGAAAATGGTAATGAAGTTGAACAAACAGTAACATCAAACGGAAATGTTGAACATATTCAATATGACGCTTTATCGTTTAATGGAATAAGAGAGGCTAATTTAGAATCTTTCGGTAAAAGAATAATTCCTGATTACGATTTCTCAAAAGCTAAAACAATAGTTAGTGTTTCTGCTGACTTTTTAAATAATTGGCTTTTATCAAACGAATATACAGCTCAATATGCCTTAGGAAGAAATCCTGATGCAGAATGGATGAGCAAGCATTATCAATTTGAAAGCAATATGTCAATTGCTGGTTCAAATGCTGATGTAAGAGGAATGATTAAACCTTCTCAACAAGGTCAAGTATTATCTATTTTACATAAAGAAATTGTTGGTACTGCATTGTCTGGAGTAACAATTGATTTAGATGAAGCTACAGTTGCTAAAATTAAAGCAGCAGCTAAAGATTTAAAAGCCAATAAAGGTGCGTCACTTTTGGTTTGTGGTTCTAATAGAAAATCACATCAAGTGATTGTTAATTCAATTAATGATGCATTAGGAAATTATACTTCTACAATCAACTTAAATAACCCTGTTAATATGTTTATGTCTGAAGATGATAAAATGTCATCTTTAATTAAAGAAATGAACTCGGGTAATGTTGGAGCCATTATTATGTGGAATACTAACCCTGTTTATACACACCCTAAAGGAGAAGCTTTTAAAACAGGTTTAGAAAAAGTAGGAACAACTGTTGCTATTTCGTTGTATGCAGATGAAACAGCTTCAAATTGTAAATATGTAGCGGCTCAAAGTCACGCTTTAGAGTGTTGGAATGATTTCAATCCAAAAATGAACCATTATTCAATTGCTCAACCAACTATTAGACCTTTACATAATACAAGATCAGTTGGTGAATCTTTAGCAGTTTGGGCTGGAATAGGTAAATATACAGGAAAAGACAGTACTTTATTTTACGATTATATGCGTGAAATGTGGGAGAAATATGGATTCCCATATCAAACTAAATTTGCTACATTTAACGGATATTGGAATGATGCAGTTCATAACAGTTGTGGAGATTCTAAAGAAGTGGTAGCTTCTGCTATTCCATTTAATGGAAATGTGTCAACAGCCGCTAAAGATATTGCTTCAATTAAAGGAGGTGAATTAGAGGTTCAATTATATACAAAAACATCTATTGGTGATGGGTCTCAAGCAGGTAACCCTTGGTTACAAGAAATGCCAGATTCAATTACTAAAGTAACTTGGGATAATTATTTCACCATGAATCCTTCAGATATGAAGGGTAAATATTCTACTCACTTAGGTCAAGAAGAGCCATCTGATATGGCAACAGTTACTGTTGATGGAGTAAGCATTACTTTACCTGTTTTTCCACAACCTGGTCAAGCATTAGGAACAGTTGGTGTAGCTTTAGGTTATGGAAGAGGAGCTAACGGTGAAAAGATTGGTAAAGCGGCTTATCATACAACTGAGTATGGTAGTCATGAAAGTGGAAATAATGGTGGGAAAGTATCTATTGGAGCTAATGCTTATGCATTAATTCAAGGTGGAGATTATGCCATTACAAATGCTTCAATTACCCAAGCTAATAAAAAATATAATTTAGCGTGTACTCAAACACATGCTACAGTAATGGGTAGAAATTCTATTGTTAAAGAAACTACTTTAGACATTTATAAAACTCAAGATGCTTCTGCTTATAATCACGGTCACACTTTGCATAGTGGTTGGAACCATGATGAAAAAGGAATTAATGAATTTTCGTTATGGGATGAGCATCCAGTTGAAAATGTTGGACACAGATGGGGAATGTCAATTGACTTAAACTCTTGTATTGGATGTGGGTCTTGTTTAATTTCTTGTCAATCTGAAAATAATGTACCTGTTGTTGGAAAGGATGAAGTAAGAAGAGGGAGAGAAATGCACTGGTTAAGATTAGATAGATATTATGCTTCTGATATTGAACCAGCTGTTGGAACAAAAGGAAAAGAATTTGAAACTGAAGGTTTTGCAGGTTTACAAGAACCAGCAGAAAATCCTAAAGTTGTACACATGCCAATGATGTGTCACCATTGTAATCATGCACCTTGCGAAACAGTTTGTCCAGTTGCGGCAACTACTCACTCTAATGAAGGGTTAAACATGATGGCGTATAACAGATGTATTGGTACAAGATACTGTGGTAATAACTGCCCTTACAAAGTAAGACGTTTCAACTGGTTTAATTATCCATCTTATAGAAAATTTACTGAAGTTAACCCTTCTCAAGATGATTTAGGAAGAATGGTATTAAATCCAGATGTAGTGGTTAGAACAAGAGGGGTAATGGAAAAATGCTCTTTCTGCGTTCAAAAATTACAAGCTGGTAAATTAGTTGCCAAAAAAGAAGGTAGAAAATTAGTAGATGGTGATGTTTCAACTGCTTGTGCAGATGTTTGTCCTACTAATGCCATAACTGTTGGTGATTGGAATGATGAAAATTCAGCCATCAGAAAATCAACTCAAGAGAAAAGAGCTTATCAAGCTTTAGAAGAGGTTGGTATTAAACCAAATGTTTGGTATAAAGTTAAAGTAAGAAATGAAAAAAATGAAGCTTTAGCTGCTTTACAAACTTCTCACGGTCATGGAGGACATGAAGAAGGTCACCATGAAGGAGAAACACATGAAGCAGAACACAATGATGGTCATTCTTCTGAAGAAGCACATCATTAATAAAGAATATATATTGTTAAGTTTTAAAAAACAAAAGCATAATGCATAAAGAATCAGCAATAAGAGAACCTTTAATACTTGGACATAAAACGTACCATGATATTACAGAGGACGTATGTAGATCAATTGAAGGAAAAGCACCAAGAACATGGTATATCATGTTTGGTATTGCTTTACTAATTGGACTTTACGGTGTAGGTTGTATCCTATATCTATTAGGAACCGGTATTGGTACCTGGGGATTAAATAAAACGGTTGAATGGGCTTGGGATATTACCAATTTTGTTTGGTGGGTTGGTATTGGTCACGCTGGTACATTAATCTCCGCAGTGTTATTGTTATTCCGCCAAAAATGGAGAATGGCAATTAACCGTTCTGCAGAAGCAATGACCATCTTTGCTGTGTTTATGGCAGGTTTATTCCCTTTAATTCACATGGGACGTTTATGGGTAGGTTATTGGGTAGTTCCAATTCCAAATCAATACGGGTCTTTATGGTTGAATTTTAATTCACCTTTACTCTGGGATGTATTTGCGATTTCAACTTATTTATCTGTATCGTTTGTATTTTGGTATATTGGATTAATTCCAGATTTTGCTACGATTAGAGATAGAGCTAAATCTCCTGTTGCTAAAAAAGCATATAGTTTATTATCTTTTGGGTGGTCTGGTAGAGCTAAACATTGGAGTAGATTTGAAATTGTTTCTCTAGTTTTGGCAGGATTAGCAACTCCATTAGTATTCTCTGTACACTCTATTGTATCTTTTGATTTTGCCACTTCAGTAATTCCTGGATGGCATACCACAATTTTCCCTCCTTATTTCGTTGCGGGAGCCGTATTTTCTGGTTTTGCAATGGTACAAACATTAATGTTAGTGTTAAGAAAAGGATTAAAACTGGAAGCTTACATCCATACCAAACACATAGAGTATATGAATATTGTAATTATGGTTACTGGTTCTATTGTAGGGGTAGCTTATTTAACAGAGTTATTTATGTCGTGGTATTCAGGTGTAGAGTATGAAGCGTATGCTTTTTTAAATAGAGCAACTGGACCTTACTGGTGGGCTTATGCCTCAATGATGTCTGCTAATGTATTGTCCCCTCAGTTTATGTGGATTAAAAAATTAAGAAGAAGTTTATTGTTTACATTCTTTATTTCTATAATAGTAAATATTGGAATGTGGTTTGAAAGATTTGTAATTATTGTAACATCAATTCACCAAGATTATTTACCTTCATCTTGGAGTATGTTCCACCCTACTTGGGTTGATATAGGTGTTTATGTTGGGACTATTGGATTATTCTTTACATTTTATATGGCGTATGTTAGATATTTCCCTGTTTTAGCTATATCTGAAGTAAAAACCATTTTAAAATCTTCTGGAGAATCATACAAAAACGGAACTGCACCTTTACACACTTCTCATAAAGAAGTGGTTGAAATAATTGATGAACCTGTTGTAAAAGAAACAACTTTAGTTGAAGAATTTAAAGAAGAAGTGAAAGAAGAGGAGGATAATCATTCAGAAAAAATATCTTCTTTAATGGATAAAATTGGTACTGCAAGTGCTGATGAAAAAGATGATTTAAAATTAATCTCAGGCGTTGGTCCTAAATTAGAACAAGTTTTAAATGGAATTGGTATTTATACTTTTGAACAAGTTAGTAAAATGACAAAAGCAGAATACGATTTAATGGATTCTATAACTAAAAGTTTCCCAGGTAGAGCAGAAAGAGATAATTGGGCTGCTCAAGCTAAAGAATTAATGAACAAAAAAAATTAAGAACATGGCAGAAAGAGTAATATATGCAATGTATGATGATGATGATGTAATCAAAACTGCAGCTAAAAAATTAGTAGCAGATGGGGTTTACATTAGAGATATATTTTCACCTTTTCCAATTCACGGAATCGATCCAATAATAGACATTAAAGAGACAAGAATGGGGATAGTTGCCTTTTTCTTTGGATTGTTAGGAATGTCTTTAGCTTTACTTGGAATGAGATATTTTATGGTGGTGGATTGGCCAATGAATATTGGTGGTAAACCCAACTTTTCTTTGTTAGAAAATTTACCATCATTTATCCCAGTAACATTTGAATTTACAGTGTTATTTGCAGCTCACGGAATGGCTATTACTTATTTATTAAGAAATAAAACATTACCTGGTATGCCTGCCGATAACCCTTATCCTAGAACTACAGATGATAGATTTGTTATGGAAATATTTTTATCGGATAACGAGCAATTTTCTACTGATGAGTTACACGATAAGATTAAAGCAACAGATTTAATACAATTAGAAGAAAAAGATTATAAAAAAATTAAATAAGCTGACATGAATAAAAGATTTAAGTCAATAAAATTAATGGCATTTGTTGGATTAGCATTTGGAGCAACATTTACTTCTTGTGTGTCTGATAAAAACTCACCTGGTTTAGAGTATATGCCTGATATGTACCGTTCAGCTGCTATTGAACCGTATGTTGATTATGGTGAATTTAAAGGAAAATATGATCCAGACGTAATTAAAGCCAATCCAGCATTATTACCTCCTTTTGGTACAATACCTGCCTCATCAAAAAATATTAATGATATACCTTATGCTCATGGTGCTCCTTTTGGATTTGATAAATCACATGGTTTGTATGGTGTAAGATTTGATTCAACAGGATATCAAGATGCTGCAAATGATGTTAACCCTATTGCTTACACTAAAGAGGTAAAAAAGGAAGGGAAAGCATTGTATGGTAAATTTTGTATTCATTGTCATGGTGAAAAAGGAGACGGACAAGGATCGGTTGTAGCTAATAGTAATGGCGCATTTCCACCCCCACCATCTTATACCAAACAACTAAAAGATTTACCTGAAGGACAAATCTTTTATTCAGTAACTTATGGTAAAGGATTAATGGGATCTCATGCTTCTCAATTAACTAAAGAAGAAAGATGGAAAATAGTTCACCATGTTCAAACTTTGCAAGGTAAAAACAAAGAATTTGATCCAACTTTATATTTTGATGCACATACAGATACAGATGGTGATGGTGTGATGGATAATGAAGATCAATGTCCTGAAGTTGCTGGTGTGCCCGAAAATGGCGGTTGTCCTGAGGTAGCAGAGGATTTAATGTCTATTTTAAATAACGCCTCTAAAGGATTAAATTTTGCAACAGGTTCTGCCCAAATTCAACCACAATCTTTTGCTGTGTTAGATAAAGTAGCTGAATTATTAGCCAACCACTCAGATTATAAATTATTAATCAATGGTCATACTGATAATGTTGGAAATGCTATTTCTAATAAGTCTTTATCTTTGAAAAGAGCTAGGTCAGTAAGAAATTATTTAGTTGAAAAAGGAATTGATAAAAGCAGGTTAAATCCAATTGGATACGGTCAATTTAAACCTATAGCAGACAACTCAACTGAAGAAGGTAGATTGGCAAATAGAAGAGTAGAATTTAGATTATTTTAATAATTAGATAAAAATTAAAAACATGGAATTTCAAATTTCAGCAAAAGCAAAAAAAGTAATATTCGGATTAGTTGGTGTAGGACTGGCTTTATTCTTAATAGGAATATTTACAGATGATTCTGATCAAGTAAAAACAAGATTATTTTCTAATCTATTAATTGATGGATTATTCTTTTTATTCATCTCTTTAGGAGCATTGTTTTTCTTAGCGCTTCAATACGCCACAGAAACAGGTTGGTCTGTTGCTATTAAAAGAGTTGTTGAGGGGGTTGCCTCTTATGTCTTAATTGGAGGTGCTATTGTAGTGGTTATCTTTTTAGCTTTAACTTTTACAGATGGGGGCTATACTGCATTAAATGGACATCATCTTGGACATATTTACCAATACTTTGATTCAGAAGTTGTGGCTCATGATGAAATCATTGCTCATAAAGCTCCTTTTTTAACAAAAGGATTCTTTTGGGGAGCAACCGTGGTTTATATGGCTATCTATTATTCTTTTTATTTAGGATTTAGAAAAAGATCTTTAAAAGAAGATATTGAAGGAGGAACAAAAATTCATTTTAAAAACTTTGCTAAAGCAGCTTTATTTTTAGTGTTGTTTGGATATTCTAGTTCAACTTTAACATGGCATTGGTTAATGTCTATTGACCCTCATTGGTTCTCTACTTTATATGGTTGGTATGTGTTCTCTGGAATGTGGCTGACTGCAATGGTGTCAATAATGTTATTAGTGCTTTATTTAAAAAGTTTAGGTCATTTACAAATTGTTAATGATAGTCATATCCACGATATAGGAAAATGGATTTTTGCACTAAGTTTCCTATGGTCTTATTTGTTCTTTTCTCAATTTATGTTGTACTGGTATGCTAATATTGGAGAAGAAGTAATTTACTTTAGATTTAGATTTGATAACTATAAATTTATCTTCTGGGGAATGTTTATGATTAACTTTATTATCCCTATGTTGATTTTAATGTCAAGAGATGCTAAACGTAACATTGGAATTTTAGCTACAGTATGTTTCATTATTATTTTAGGACACTGGGCTGATATGTTTATGTTAGTAACCCCTGGTTCAATGGGTGAACATGGACACATTGGAATGGTTGAAGTTGGTTTATTTTTGTTTTTTGCAGGAATATTTGCTTATTGGGTATTAAATACGCTTACAAAAGCACCATTAGTTCCTAAAAATCATCCATATTTAGATGAGAGTAAACATCACGAATTTTAATTAATAATTAACTTTAAAACTTTATATATACGCACATTATGGTTTGGATACTTGTAATTTTAGGTTTAATTACCGCTACCCAATTAATGAGAGTTTCATTATTGGCAAGACAACTTAACGGAAGAAAAGAAGAGGATATTTCTGATTCTGAAAATAATTTTAATGCATTGTTATTAGGGTTATTTGCCTTTTTTATGTTAGGTTCAGTTGTTTATATGATTTTTAAATATGGTAATGGTTTGTTACCAGAAGCAGCTTCAGAACATGGACAAGAAATAGATTTCCTTTTTAATATTAACTGGATAATCGTTTTTTTAGTTTATTTTTCAACACATATTGCTTTATTTTATTTTTCAATAAAGTATAGAGGTAAAAAAGGAAATACAGCTTATTATTTTCCTCATGACAATAAGTTGGAAATGATTTGGACTATTATTCCTGCATCTGCTTTAGCTGTAATTATTATTTTAGGATTAAAAACATGGAATGATATTACAGGTAAACCTTCAGGTGACGCCAAAGTGGTTGAATTGTTTGGAGAACAATTTTCTTGGACTGCAAGATATGCTGGTGAAGATAATAAATTAGGTTATGCCGATTATAAAGTAACAACTGGAACTAATCCGTTAGGAATTGTGACACCAGAATCTTTAGATGATGCCATTGAAGAAATGCAATCAACAGTTGATAAACTTAAATCTAAATTAGATAAAGCTGCAGCTGGAGAAGAAGTTTATTCGGCTGCTAAAGAAAAAGAAATGGAACTTAAGATGGAAAAATTTATCCGTTTAAGAGAGCGTCTTTTAAAAATGAAAGAAAGAGCTAACCCTGATAAATTAGTAGTTGCTAATGATGATTTTATGACTAAAATGGAACTACATTTAATCAAAAATCAAGAGTATCAATTTGTATTTAGATCTAAAGATGTAATGCACTCTGCTTATTTTCCACATTTTAGAGCACAAATGAATGTAGTGCCAGGTATGAGAACTAAATTCAAATTTAAACCAATATTTACGACAGCAGAAATGAGAGAAAAAACTCAAAATCCTGATTTTAATTATGTACTCTTATGTAATAAAATTTGTGGAGAGGGTCACTCTAATATGAAGTTAATTGTTGTAGTTGATGAGTCAGAAGAAGAGTTTATGGCTTGGAAAAAAGAAAATACTAAAGCACCAATTGCTAAAAATTAATATTAATAAGATAATTTAATTATAGATATAGTTATGTCAGCACATGCACACGCACATCACAAAGAAAGTTTTATAACTAAATATATATTTAGTCAAGATCATAAAATGATTGGAAAACAATTTTTAATTACTGCCATTTTTATGGCAATAGTTGGGGTTTTCTTATCAGTTTTATTTAGAGTTCAGTTAGGTTGGCCAGGAGAAAGCAATAGCTTTTTAAATGCCTTTTTAGGTGATACTTGGGCACCAGACGGTGTTATGCACAGAGGAATGTACCTTGGTTTAGTAACCATACATGGTACCATAATGGTATTCTTTGTATTAACAGGTGGATTATCAGGTACGTTTAGTAACGTCTTAATTCCATTGCAAATTGGAGCAAGAGATATGGCATCAGGTTTCCTAAATATGGTGTCTTATTGGTTATTCTTATTATCATCAGTTTTAATGGTGTATTCTTTATTTTTAGAAACAGGACCTGCCAATGCGGGTTGGACAATCTATCCTCCTTTAGCTGTGTTTGAACAAGGTATTTCTGGCTCTGGTATGGGAATGACAGTTTGGTTAATTTCTATGACTATTTTTGTGGCGTCATCATTAATTGGTTCATTAAACTATATTGTTACTGTATTGAACTTAAGAACAAAAGGAATGAAAATGACAAGAATGCCTTTAACCATTTGGGCGTTTTTTGTAACTGCAATTATCGGGGTGTTATCTTTCCCTGTTTTAGTGTCTGCTGTTGTTTTAATGATAATGGACAGAACTTTAGGAACTTCTTTCTACATTTCTGATGTAATTGTTGGGGGAGAAATGATGGAGCAATCTGGAGGGTCACCAATTTTATACGAACATTTATTTTGGTTCTTAGGTCACCCTGAGGTATATATCATTTTATTACCAGCACTTGGTTTAACTTCTGAAATTGTATCTACAAACGCTCGTAAACCAATTTTTGGATATAGAGCCATGATTGGTTCAATTTTAGCCATTGCATTTTTATCATTTATTGTTTGGGGACACCACATGTTTGTTACAGGTATGAACCCCTTTTTAGGTGGGGTATTTGTTTTTACTACTTTATTGATTGCTATTCCATCTGCGGTAAAAGTATTTAACTACATTACAACATTATGGAAAGGTAACTTAAGATTTTCGCCAGCCATGTTATTCTCTATTGGTTTAGTATCATCTTTCATAACTGGTGGTATTACAGGTATTATTTTAGCAGATTCTGCCTTAGATATTCAAGTGCACGACACCATGTTTGTTGTAGCGCACTTCCACGTTGTAATGGGAATGTCTGCTATTTTAGGAATGTTTGCAGGAATTTATCACTGGTTTCCTAAAATGTATGGTAGAATGATGAATACAAAATTAGGATTTGTTCATTTTTGGATAACGATAGTTTCTGCTTATGGTGTATTTTTACCTATGCACTTTGTTGGTATTGGTGGAGCACCACGTAGATATTATGATTACAGTGTTTACGAATCATTTGACGGAAACCAATATGATATGATAATGGATTTGAATGTCATTATATCAATTTTTGCAATTATTGGTGCAATAGGACAAATTATTTTCTTATTTAATTTCTTTTACAGTATTAATCATGGTCAAAAAGCAGTTCAAAATCCATGGAATGCCAACTCACTTGAATGGACTACACCGGTAGAACACATTCACGGAA
>CAYQRJ010000035.1:4747-13807 GCA_964419855.1 uncultured Crocinitomix sp. | reverse complement strand
CCAATAACCAATAACCAACTAAATAACTAAATAACTAATAACGAATAACCAAATAACGAATAACCAAATAACGAATAACCAATAATTTCTTACTTTTGCATTAATGCCAAACCAACTTAAAGATAAATTAAAAACCATTCCAAGTAGTCCAGGTGTTTATCAATACTTTGATAAGAATGAAAAAATTATTTATATTGGCAAAGCTAAAAATCTAAAAAAAAGAGTAGCATCTTATTTTAACAAAACGCAAGATTCAGGTAAAACAAAAATTTTAGTAAAACAAATTGTTGATATAAAATACATTGTTGTTAATTCAGAGGTGGATGCACTTTTGCTAGAGAATAATCTGATTAAAAAGTATAAACCCAAGTATAACATTTTATTAAAAGATGATAAAACTTACCCTTGGATTTGTATCAAAAAAGAAGCTTTTCCACGTGTGTTTTCTACTCGTAGAATTATAAAAGATGGGTCGGAGTATTTTGGACCTTACGCCTCTGTTAAAATGATGAGAACATTATTAGATTTAGTTAAAGATTTGTATCCGTTGAGGACTTGCAATTATAATTTATCAAAACAAATATTAGAGAAAAGAAAATACAAAGTTTGCCTTGAATATCACATTGGAAATTGTAACGCCCCTTGTGTTAAAAATCAAACAGAGGAAGATTATAATATTTACATTGATGAAATAAGAAGTATTATTAAAGGTAATATTAAATCGGTGATTAAGCAACTTAAATTAAAAATGCATCAATTAGCTGATGAATTAGAATTTGAAAAAGCACAAATTATAAAACAAAAAATTGATATTTTATCTAATTTTTATTCTAAATCGGCAGTGGTTAGCCCAACTGTGCACAATGTTGATGTCATTACAATGGTTGAAGATGATAAAGATTCAAAATCGGTATATGTTAATTATTTTAAAGTTAATAATGGGGCAATTATTCAAGGGCATACTGTTGAGGTTAAGCGTAAGTTAGATGAAACACCACAAGATATTTTAGGGTTTGTATTGTTAGATATGCGTGAACGATTTGGAACTGAAAGTAAAGAAGTGTTAAGTGATATCGCTTTTAAACTCCCTTTTTCTGAACTTAAATTTTTAATACCGCAAAGAGGTGATAAAAAAACTTTAATTGATTTGTCTAAAAGAAATGCTAAGTTTTTTATGTTAGAAAAACACAAACAACAAGCATTAAAAAATCCTGAGGTAAAAACACAACGTATTTTAGAAACCATTAAAAATGATTTACGTTTAAAAGATTTGCCTGTTCATATTGAATGTTTTGATAATTCTAATTTTCAAGGTACCAATGCTGTGGCGGCTTGTGTAGTATTTAAAAATGCCCGACCAAGCACAAAAGATTACCGGCATTTTAATATTAAAACAGTAGAAGGACCAGATGATTTTGCATCAATGGAAGAGGTGGTTTACCGCCGATACAAAAGATTAGTAGATGAGAATCAACCTTTGCCTCAACTCATTGTTATTGATGGCGGTAAAGGGCAATTAAGTTCGGCTGTAACTGCTTTAAACAAACTAGGAATATTAAACAAATTGGCTGTTATTGGTATTGCCAAACGGTTAGAGGAAATCTTTTTTCCAGGCGATTCTATACCCATTTATTTAGATAAAAGGTCTGAAAGTTTAAGAGTAATTCAACAATTAAGAAATGAAGCCCACAGGTTTGGCATTACTCACCACCGTAACAAACGCAGTAAAAACGCTTTTGGAACAGAATTAACCAATATTAAAGGGGTGGGGGAGAATACCGCCAAATTGTTATTAAATCAATTCAAATCAGTAAAAAGAATTAAGCAAGCATCATTAAACGAAATTGAAAACTGCATTGGAAAAGCAAAAGCGAAAATAGTTTTTGAGGCTTTACACTAATTTTTTTATTAAAATTTTAGAGGGTAAGTATGCAGCAATAAATCCTATAACAGAGGTAATGGCTAAAATCATTAAAAAATCGGTAAGTTTAACATCTACTGGAAAATATTCAACCATTCCGCCTTCCATTTTTAACAAACCAAATTTTAGTTGTAAAAAACAAATTAAATAACCAATTCCTAAGCCAATCATCATTCCTAGACCGTTAATTAATAAACCTACATATAAAAAAATGCTTTGCAACTGGTTTTTTTCTGCTCCCAAAGCATATAAAGTTTTAAGATTGTCTTTTTTTTCTATCACTAGCATAGCTAAGGAGGCAATCATATTAAAAGTTCCTAAAAAGAAAATAAACCCTAATAAAACTATGGTTAACCATTTTTCACTTTGAGAGGTTTTAAATAGTAATTCGTTCTGTTCGTAAGCCGTTTTTACTGTAAAATCATTACCTACTAATTGTTGGATATTTTGTTTCTTTTTATCTAAATCTACACCGTTATAAAAGTCAATTTCAATGGCTGTTAACTCATCAGTAAAACCAAGTGCTTTTTTAGCAAAATCAATAGGAACAATCATCATGGTTTCATCAATCTTATTGTTAAAAGAAAATGTTCCAACCACAGGAATTTTAAGCGATTCAAAAGCAGAGGTGCTATTTCGTTTAATTTTTTCATTTCTGTTTGGAGAATACACTGTAAAAAAATCAAACTCATTAGGAATAGAATAAATATATCCCCCTAAATTTTGTAACACGCCAACGCCAACCAAAGCAAAAGGTCCGTTTTTATCTTTTAACAATGATTTTCCGTCAAGTAGATATTGATTCATTTTAACCATTTTTAAAAAATCATCATCAACACCTTTTAATGTGCCAAACGCATATTTATCCTTATTTTTTATAATAACCGTTTCTTCTATTACATCAGAATAGTAAAGGATATCTTTATCATCAAAAATGGTTTGGTTAATAAATGATTTACTAAAAGTTTTAGAGTGAGTAGCTTGTATTTTAATATCATTTTCAAATGAGCTAAACAAATCCAAAACTAAACTTTCAATACCATTAAACGCCGATAAAACAATAACCATAGCTGCGGTTGAAATCATAATTCCAAAAACAGAAATACCCGATATCAAATTAATCACATTGTGTGATTTTTTTGAAAATAAATATCGTTTGGCTATAAAAAAAGGTGTATTCACTTATTGTTTTAACAGTTCATCTATTGTGTTGGCGTAATCTAAAGAATCATCAATTCTAAAATCAAGTTCAGGTATTCTGCGTAACGATTTACCAAGTCTTTTTCCTAAAATTCCACGTATGTAACCAGTATGTTTAGCAATGTTTTCATATACAGCCTTATTATCTTGACTACCAAAAATACTTAAATACACTTTACAGTAAGTCATATCTGGTGAAATTTTAGCCACAGTAACAGAAACCATAGCGCCTTGACAAACACCACGGGTTTCTTCTCTAAAAATTTGACTTAACTCTTGTTTGATTAAATTATTAATTTTTTTTTGTCTTAAACTACTCATATTGCAAATATAGTTAATATGTCAACATGGGGGTAAAATGAAAGAAACATTTGTGATTTTTAAGAAGAAAAGTAACTCAATAAAAATACTTTTATTCTTAGATTAAGTGGTCTTCTATATCTAACTCATCAGAACCATAAGGGTCTGGTCCATAATCATTACTTTGTTTGTCTCCTTCTGTGGCTAAAAGAACTATAAAATAGATAGCAAAAGCTAGTAATACTAAACTAAAAATAATTATCAATGAGCTTTCAGGATAGGTTAAAATCATTACATAAAATAATAAAGCAATACCATAAAATCCTGCTAAAAACCATCCACTTTTATTGATGTCGTGTAAACGTCTAACGGTAACTGCTAAATTAGGTAAGAAAATAAATAAAGAATAAATAGAACTCAAAACACCTTGTTTAGCTAAACCACCACCAAAGTTTAATCCCAGAGCATTGTCAATTTGCCCTAAAATAAATGATATAATTAAATTAACAAGTACAAACATCCAAAACTCTCTTCTAGACGCTCTTCCTTTAAAATTTACATAATTTTTAATAACTTTAAGATACTCTTCCATAATTTTTTTTTGTAAATATAAAAATATTTTAAATACTATGCAAGGTAAAAATTGAATTTAAGCAGTAAAAAATGGGATAAAAATTGAATAATCCTTTAAAATTTCATTATTGCATAAAATAAAATAAAATAAATACCGCTATTATTATAATTATTTGTAATTTAATCGGCTAAATACAGATAAGATTCTGTAAATTTGCAAAAGAAAACTAAAAACCAGTAAAATTATTCTATTATGAGTAAACAAACATTAATCGTTCCTCACGATTTTACAGAGGTAGCAGATGCTGCTCTTAAACATGCCGTTGTTACTGCCAATATTGTTGGAGCAGAGGTGCATTTACTTCACGTTGTTGAAAAAAAATCGGAGATTGTAAAAGCTAAAGCTAAATTAGAAGAATTAATAAAAAATTATAACAATCCTAACAACATTGTATTAGTGCCACATGTAAGAATAGGAAATATTTTTGATGATATTGGTGATTTTGCCTCTGAAGTGCATGCAGAATTAATTTTTATGGGAACACATGGTGCACATGGATGGCAGCACATTACAGGTAGTCATGCTTTAAAAGTAGTTACTCAATCTGCTGTGCCTTTTATTATTGTTCAGTCTGATAATATTGATAGTACGGGCTATGATGACATTGTTGTTCCTTTAGATTTACATAAAGAAACCAAGCAAAAATTAACGGTTGTGGCTAATATGGCTAAATTTTTTGGTTCAAAAGTGCATGTGGTGATACCTGATGAAAAAGATGAGTATTTAAAACGTACTGTGGCTGCAAATATTATTTTTGCTAATAAATTTTTTAACGAAAGAAGTATTGCTATTACAACCGAAATTTTATCTCCTAAAAACTTTGATGATGAGGTGATTAGTTATGCAAAAAATGTTAATGCTGATTTAATTGCTATAATGAACTTGTCAAAAAATCAAATGTTTAGTGGAATTAGTTCTAAGCACGAACAAAACATGATTACTAATGAAGCGCAAATACCTGTTTTATTGGTTAATCCTGTAACAAGAGCTAACTCGGTTCAGTATTTATTTGCGGGATAAAAATTAGAATTTTAATTGTAATCCTCCTTTTCATTTATGGTTAGGAGGATTTTTTTGTGTAAGAATGATGAAGTTTGTTGATAAATTTGCAGAAATATTTAAAAGTGTTTTACCTAGCCCTTTTTCTATTGCCA
Organism: uncultured Crocinitomix sp.; assembly: GCA_964419855.1. Classification (GTDB taxonomy): domain Bacteria; phylum Bacteroidota; class Bacteroidia; order Flavobacteriales_D; family Crocinitomicaceae; genus Putridiphycobacter. The sequence goes on along the minus strand of CAYQRJ010000035.1, from coordinate 8,598 downwards.
TATTTTTAACCGTTGTAGCTTTAGTAATTGCTTATTTTTTTACAGATAGCAACAGTTTTTTAGAAATTGTTGGATATTGGGAAGAAGGGTTGTGGAATAAATCGGGAGGAGGTTTGTATTTTGCTTTTCAAATGATGTTAATGTTGGTTTTAGGTCATGTATTGGCATTATCTAAACCAGTGTCTAATTTAATAGATAGATTAACATTATATTGTACCACAACAGCCAATTCGGCTTTAATTGTAACGTTTTCTACTGTTGCAGTTAGTTTATTTAATTGGGGACTGGGATTAATTTTTGGAGCTATTTTAGCAAGAAAAATTGGTGAAAAATTCAATTTACAAAACAAACCTTTAAATTATGGTTTAATTGGAGCAGCTGCCTATTCAGGATTAATGGTTTGGCATGGTGGTATATCAGGCTCTGCACCTATAAAAGCTACCGAACAAGGTAACTTAAAAGAATTGTTAAGTGGTACACCAAATATTGATTTAACTCAAATTCCAAATACCGTTCCTTTTGATACTACAGTTTTCTCGTTTATGAACATTTGTATTTCTGTAGCATTATTAGTTGTTTTACCTTTGGTGATGTATTACATGGGTAAAAAAAACACATCTTACCCTAACTTACCTCAGCCAAAAGTAGTTAAAGCAGTTAAGCATCAAATTGTTGGGGCAGAAATTATAGATTACAGTAGGTGGTTTAGTTTAGTTTTAGGTGTTTTATTTCTGTCTTATTCATTCTATAAAGCTTTTGTATTACCCGATACTTTTTCACTTGGATTTATCACCCCAAACTTTATTAATTTCACCCTCTTTGGGTTGGGATTTTTACTTCATAAAAATATCGCTCATTTTTTACAATCGGCAAATGAAGCCATTAGTGGAGCAACCGGTATTTTAATTCAATTCCCACTTTATTTCGGAATTTTAGGCATTATGGTGGGGTCTGGTTTAATTGTTCAAATATCAGATGGATTTGCTAGCGTATCTAATGAAACAACCTTTCCTTTACTTACTTTTATTTCAGCAGGAATAGTTAATATTTTTGTTCCTAGTGGTGGAGCGCAATGGGCTGTTCAAGGTCCGATTATTATAACGGCAGCGCAAGAATTAGGGGTAAGTTTACCAAAATCTATTATGGCATTGGCTTACGGCGATCAATTAACAAATATGTTACAGCCGTTTTGGGCTTTACCTCTTTTAGGAATAACAGGATTAAAAGCTAAAGATATTTTACCTTATACCTTAATCTTATTTATTGTAGGTGGAGTTATATTTTTTACAGGACTTTTAATTTTTTGATTAACTTTACAACAACTAATTAATATCATTAATAATGAGCAAAGATAACACCATATTTTGGATTGAAAACGGTGAAATAGAACAAGCTGGGATATCTATTTTAAAAGACATTAATATCCAATTAAAACACGGTGAATTTGTTTATTTAATTGGTAGAACAGGGACAGGGAAAAGTAGTTTGCTTAAAGTTTTGTATGGTGATTTACCTTTAAAAATTGGCAAAGGAGTAGTAGCAGGCTATGACTTAATGAAATTAAAACGGAAAGACATTCCTTTTTTAAGACGTAAATTAGGAGTTGTTTTTCAAGATTTTCAATTGCTTGATGACAGAACGGTTTATAAAAATTTAGAATTTGTAATGCGTTCAACAGGGTGGAAAAAAAAGAAGGAGATGATTAAACGGGCTAATGATGTTTTAAGTTTAGTGAGTTTAGATCATAAAGGTGAAAAATACCCCCATCAATTATCTGGCGGAGAACAACAAAGGGTGGCTATTGCCAGAGCATTAATTAACCAACCTGAATTTATTATTGCAGATGAGCCAACAGGAAACCTTGACCCAGAAACATCAAAAGAAATTATGGCAGTGTTACACGCTATTGCTAAAGAAGGTACATCAATTTTAATGGCTACTCACGATTTATCAATAATGGAAGAGTTTCCGTCTAAAACCCTTAAAGTTGAAAATGGAACTATTGTTGAAGTCAATCCCGTAAATGATTTTAATCCGTTTAAAAAGGTTAGTTTTGAATAATATAATATAGAATGAAATTACTTAATTTCAAACTCCATCAAAATTATGTGTTATTAATTGTGTAATAAGTATTTTAATAGTTTGATTTACTGCTTTTTAAAAACAATTCTATAAGTTGTGCCTTCTTTATTTAAGTGCTCTAATTCTCCGTTAAGTTGGTCGGTAAAAATATCTATTAATTCATTTCCAAAAGAATCAGTAGTATCAACATCATCAAACCCTACGCCATTATCACTTATAAGTAATTCATATTTATCATCACCTAATGATTTTAAACTCACTTTAATTTCAGGTTGATTATTATTTTTAAAAGCATATTTTAATGAATTGGTTACTATCTCATTAATAATTAAACCTAGAGGAACTAAAGTTTTCATTCCAAGATTAATGTTATCATTTATATCAATATCTACATATACAGCTTGATCTGTTTGATAAGTTTTTAATAAATCTTCAATCAATAAGGTTAAATGATCTTTAACATCAATTTTTTTGATGTCTTCAGATTGATACATTCTTTCGTGGAGCATTGCCATAGACACCACCCTGTTTTGACACTCTTCAAAAACACCAACTATTTTTGGATCTTTAAATTCGTGAGATTGCAACCTTAATAAACTATTAACTATTTGCAAATTATTTTTAATTCTATGGTGAATTTCTTTCATCATCATAGTTTTTTCTTCATTTTTCTTTTCTAGCTCAATATTAGCTTTTTGTAAAGCCTCTGTTCTTTCTTTTACTTTTTTATCTAATTCTTTATTATGATTTAATACCAGTTGTTTTTTAGCCTTAAGTTCGTCTAACACTCTTTTTTGTGCTCTATCTTTTTCTTGTCTGTAAGTTTTTATTTTATCAGCTAATGCTAATGATAACAAGAAAATACCTATTGAAGATCCAATTTGTAATACATAATAAGTGTAAGCGTTAAATGGTAAAACCCCTACATTTCTTAACACAAAAATGATAACACCAATAAAAAACCACGACCAAGCAAACAAAAAGTACTTAGCTTCCCTTATTCCTCTTTTAATTAACACAATACTAATTGTTATTAAATAGAATGATACCAGCATTGCAGTAAAATTAAGCAGATTAAATGCAATGATTTCTTTTTTAAGTAAAACTAAACCAAAAACTATTAAATATAACCCATTTAAAAAAATAATTCCATACCTTAATTTGGGTAAGTTTTTTTTAACAGATAAAAAATGAGAAGCAAACAACAATACAAATATACCAGAACCTATTCCGGAAAGATAAACCATATTATGAGAAAGCCATATTGAATTGGACCAGAAAAATCTAAATCCTTGTCCTAAAAAACATAGCTGGACTAAACCTACAAACAAGATGTAAAACAAGTAATAAATATAACTTTTATCTTTTACTAAAAAGTAAACCCCTAAATTATAGAAAAGCATAATTAACAGTATGCCATAATACACCCCAAAAATAAAATCTTGAATGTTAAAAGATTCTAGCAACGCTTTTTCTGTTCCTATTTTTATTGGAAATAAAACATCTTCATTGGTTTTAATTTTAAAATAATAGGTTTTAGTATCTCCTTGTTTTAATTGTAAATCAAAAATATAGTATTGGTGATTAAAGTTCCTGTCTTTTATTTTTATTTGTTGACCACTAATAATTGAATCATATTGATTGTTAGTGTTGGGGTAAAAAAAAGTGACTTCATTTAACTCTGGAAATTCTATGGCTATTAGTACCCTATCATCTGTGGTGTTATTTTTAATACTCGTTTTTACCCAAAAAGATGAAGAACTAGTTCC
>CAYQRJ010000035.1:0-4647 GCA_964419855.1 uncultured Crocinitomix sp. | reverse complement strand
TAATAAAACTTTATGAGTTAAATTCTTTATTTGGTATTAATATTATATTAATTCATCTAAATCAATATAATATCTCCCAGATTTTACTTTCTTTCCTAAACAAATTTTTCTACAAACATGAGCTGTATGACCACCACCTGCAACAACATCTGCTGCTAATTGAGGCCAAGTAGAAATGGTTTTGCCTACTTGATTCATTGACTCTTTTAACCTGTTAGATATAGCGTCTCCGCCTACCATTGCTAAAGCATAAGGGATTTTTTCCTCATTAGACAAATCTTTTACATTATTTACATCTAAACCTTCAATCAAACCGTGCATTATAGAACGATTTGGTTCTAAATCAAACCTTTCTACATCCAATAACCCCCTATCACTTGTGTCCATTAATACAGGTATTTGTTGCTTTTTAGCTTCAATTCTCATTTTAATTTTTAAATCCAAGCTATCACATTCATCAATTAAAACGTCTAAACCTTTTAAAAATTTTTGCATATTATTCTCAGTTAACCCATCATTAAAAAGCGTAACTTTTAAAAAAGGGTCTATTTCGGCAATTTCTCTAGCTACAATAATTGTTTTAGGTAAACCTAACGACATTACTCCAGTTCTAATTCTATTAAGATTGCTTAAATCAATAGTGTCAAAATCTGCAATTTTCAACTCCTTAAACCCTCTCTCCATTGCTAATGTTAAGGCAACTGATTGTCCAACAGACAACCCAACTATGCCAATTATTTTTTCAGATAATAATTTTTGTTCTTTCTCTGTTATTTTTAATTTATTTCGGTTGGTTCTTACCGTAATAAAATCTTTTTTATTTAAAAGATGTACCATTTGATTTCTCCATGGATAATAAACCCATAAACCATATTTTTTGGAATCTTTTCCAATCTCTTTTATAATTAATTCATTTAGTTTTTTCTTAGTAAATGGTTTTCCAATATTTTGAATTTTAATCAATTCTTTAACTTGATGTTTAATAGAATCAATTATTTCTACTTGAGATTGTTTTGTTAGTTGCTTAAAAACCTTTTTATCTTTTTTATTTTTTAAGCAAAAAATAATTGGTTTGTAGGATATTTTAGTTTTCATAAATTTTAGTTTAAATTAATCTTAAATCATATTCAATAGTATAGGGTACATCTGCTGCTTGACCATAAATTACATAATGCGGATTTTTTCTTAAATTGTCTATGGCTTTCTCTTCTTTTTTGGAAAAATGATAATCACCAAACAATTCTAATTCCATCAAATATGAGATGTATCTTTTATCAGGGTAATTAAATGCCCCGTTATTTGGTAATTCTTTTACAGTACTAAATCCAAATGGCTCTAAAAAATGTTTTGAGTGAGAGGCAGCAAGAACAAGTAATATACTTATGCGTAACTTTGAACACACACTTAATGCTGATCTAACTAAAACTAAAGGTAACTCCAGACCTCTGTAATCATGATGTACCCATAAACCACATAGTTCTGCCAAAACATAATTATATTTATGAATTCTAGGGACAATAGTAGGGGTAATGTGTTTTAAAGCATCTACCACAGGAATTGGATTTGAAGGGTCAACCACATCTAATCTCAACCCTGCACATAGTTCTCTTGTCACTACGTCTTCTGCCACTATCATATAAGTTAAAGGGTTATCTCTCCAATTATTTTTTATTGAATTAATCCCTTCAACTTTAAAGTTTTTTAATGCCTCTTGCTGACCATTAAAGAATTGATTAGCAATATCGGGGTGTTGAGCGGTATGTAAAAGTTTAATTCTGACATTATAAGTATCATTTATCATAAAAAATTGGGTTTTGAGATTACCAAATATAAATAAAATTAGCTAATATAAAAAATTGTTAACAAAATGTTAATGTATTTTTTATGTTTGCATAGAAAAAAAGTTGTAACTTTGATGAGCCTTATTTTTTATAAGCATGAAAAAATTTATATTTATAACCCTATTGTTTATTTCCAAATTTAGTTTTGGGCAAATTGCAATACAAAGTTTTGAAACAAGTGGAGACACTTGGACACCTATTACTTTTTCTACCCCACCTTGTACAAACGGAAGTGATCGTTGGGATTATAGTACTTCTTTAAGTAGTATTAGTCCATCACATTTAAGTCAATTTTGGGGCATACGAGATTTAAACGGAAATTGTGGTGGCAGTGGTTTTGAATCTATTTCTTTACCTAATGTTGATGTATCATCTTGCACCAATGTTATTTTTTCTTTTGACTACAATGTAATTGGTTATGACAATGGAGACGACATCAAATATGAGTTGTTTTATGACGGAATTTCTCAAGGTCAAACAGTTGTTGTAAATGGCAGTAGTAACTTTAGTACAGGGGGGTGGGTAACAGAAAGCGTAAATGTTCCATCAACAGTAACTAATGTAAGTGTTATTATTTTTGTTAAACAAAATGGAGGTAGTGATTATGCAGGTATTGATAATGTAAAGTTAGAAGGTAACTGTGTTGCGTGTGGAGGATTATCTGCCGAACCAACCGTAAACACATCTACCCTCACCACCTCAAACATAGCTTGTTTTAGTGTTGATATCAACTGGACTGGCGGAAATGGGTCTAATGTAATAATAGTTATGTCAACCAACCCAATTTCAGGAACACCTACTGATGGAGTACATTACAATGCTAACTCATCTTTTGGAACTGGTGATGTTTTAAATGCAGGAGAGTATGTTGTTTTTAATGGTGCAAATAATACAGGTAGCGTTACAGTAAACGGTTTAACTATGAATACCCTTTATTACATTCAAATTTTCCAATACAATGGTACTGTAACAAATTGTGAAGAAAATTATTTATTGGGAGGTTTGACGACAAGTTTTACTACTTTAAATAATTGTACAACAACCTCTCCTCAAATCACTTCTATTCTTTATAACTCTTGTAATGGAGGAAATGAGGGGACAGATGAAATTTTTACTTTTAATACTGGTTCTGACCCTATAAATGTTGATGACATCAATATAAACTACCCTACCTCTGGTGTACCTGATTACTGTAATTCTGGTTGTGGTTCAAATACTAACTTAAACAACCCTACTTATGTTAACCAATTAAATGCTCTTGCTGGGTGTACAGTTTTTGCTTATGCCGACCCTATTCCTCCTAACTCAGAAGTAATGGTGTTTACAGGTAATCCGCCCTCTACTGTCTTAGATTATTCGTCTCAGTGTGGAGCTGCTAACTTACCTGTTTATGTGGTATTCAATAATAATACTTCTACTTTAGGTCGTTTTTCAAATTCATCATCATCACCAAGAACTTTAATTGTTCAATTTGGAAACGGACAAGCAGATACTGTATCATATATTGCAACAAGTCAAGCTCAAACTGATGGTGCAACTGTTAATTTTGATGCTGCTGGTAATCCTAATTATTTTATTTCTAGCAATTGTGTCTATCCATTACCTATTACTTTAGATGATTTTTATTTAGAATCCTCAAAAAACAAAACAGAAATTTTTTGGTCAACATTAAGTGAAACCAATTGCGATTATTTTGAAATTCAAAAATCAATAGACGGAATTAATTTTTATGCTATTGGTACTGTGCTTGGAAATGGAAATTCTAGTAAATTAATTAAATATAGTTTTGTTGATAATAGAGAAAACACTACCATAACGTATTACAGATTAAAACAATACGATTTTGATGGGAATTATCAATATTCTTATGCCATTTCAACAGTAGGTAACTCAAGTCATATTTTTTACCATTCTAATCAACTAAATATTAACTTGGATAACGCTAAACCAAATCAAGTTTATTTGGTTAACATTTACGATTTAAATGGTAAAATTGTTAAAACATTTTACACCAACGGAAATGAAGTAATCAATTGGAATTACAAAGGGTTATACATTATCAGTATTCCTGAGTTAAACGTAAAAGAAAAGTTATTTTCTTATTAGAAAAGAATTGTACGTTAAGCTTTTTATTTCAGCCTAGAAAAAGCTTTACAAGTTGATGATGAAATGTGGCCTTTACCAAAATTAAGAGAAATGTTATTTACTAAGTAATTTAAAAAGTTAAAACCAATAAAAAAAGCCTTACATTTTGTGAGGCTTTTTTAATTCGGATTAAACTCCTAAATAATCACAAACCAAGTTCCAGTTTTTAAATTTTTCTGAACCAAAGTTTATTAATTCTCCTTCAAAATTATCTTGACCTTTTCCTTCTGTATAATCGTCAATTAAATAATGTCCTTTATTTAATGCTTTGTTAGGTGATATTATTAACTTATGACACATCTCAAAACCTAAATATTTTTCAACCCATTCTCTTTTTTCAGAATAACAAACAGGGTTAAAAACAGAAGGCGCTGTTAAAACATAAACGTCATATTTACTTTTTAATTTTTCAACACTTTCAACCGCATTTTTTAAAGGAGGTAAATTAATCCAAAACCCTTTTTTACTTTGTGGATATTCTATTTCTGGATTTGATTGTTTTGCTTTATTAAAGTTTCCTATAAAATCGCAAAGTACATCATCCATATCAATATAAACTATTTTTTTCATACTTCAATTTTAAAGCAAATTTAATAGTTTTTAAACCAATCCCGTCCTAAACGTTTGAAAAAATAATAAAAAAGAGAATGGTTTTTTAAGT
>CAYQRJ010000034.1:5625-13850 GCA_964419855.1 uncultured Crocinitomix sp. | reverse complement strand
GATTGACTTATGGGAATCAGAATTTAAAATTGAATATTAAAAAATAACTAAATAAAATAATATTATGAGCAAAATAATAGGAATCGATTTAGGGACAACCAACTCATGCGTATCTGTAATGGAAGGAAATGAGCCGGTTGTTATTACAAATGCAGAAGGAAAAAGAACAACACCTTCTATTGTAGCGTTTGTTGACGGGGGAGAAATTAAAGTTGGCGACCCTGCTAAAAGACAAGCCATTACTAACCCAAAACACACCATTTTTTCTATAAAAAGATTTATGGGAGAAACTTGGGACAAGGTGCAAGATGAGATTAAAAGAGTTCCTTATGAAGTTGTTAAGGGTAATAATAATATACCAAAAGTAAAAATTGACGATAGAGAATATACGCCTCAAGAAATTTCGGCAATGATTTTACAAAAAATGAAAAAAACAGCTGAGGATTACTTGGGTCAAACGGTTACAGAGGCGGTAATTACAGTTCCTGCTTACTTTAACGACTCTCAAAGACAAGCGACTAAAGAAGCTGGTGAAATTGCTGGTTTAACTGTAAAAAGAATAATTAATGAACCAACAGCTGCGGCATTGGCTTATGGATTAGACAAAAAACACGTTGACCAAAAAATTGTTGTATTTGACTTTGGTGGAGGAACACATGATGTGTCTATCCTTGAATTAGGTGACGGTGTATTTGAAGTGTTATCTACTGATGGAGATACACATTTAGGTGGTGATGATGTTGATGATAGAATTATTAACTGGTTAGCTGATGAGTTTCAAAAAGATGAAGGTTTAGATTTAAGAAAAGATCCAATGGCTTTACAACGTTTAAAAGAAGCGGCTGAAAAAGCAAAAATTGAATTGTCATCTTCTACTGAAACAGAAATTAATTTACCTTACATCATGCCTGTTGATGGTGTACCAAAACACTTAGTTAAAAAATTATCGAGAGCTAAATTTGAAGCGTTAATTGATGATTTAATAAAAAGAACAATTGAACCTTGTAAATCAGCATTAAAAGCTGCCGATTTAAGTGTAGGCGACATTGACGAAATTATTTTAGTTGGAGGGTCAACAAGAATACCTGCTATTCAAGAGGCGGTTAAAAAATTCTTTGGTAAAGAACCTTCAAAAGGTGTAAATCCTGATGAAGTGGTTGCAATTGGAGCTGCTATTCAAGGAGGAGTTTTAACTGGAGAAGTAAAAGACGTACTGTTATTAGATGTAACACCTTTATCTTTAGGGATTGAAACTATGGGTGGTGTAATGACAAAATTAATTGAAGCTAACACAACCATACCAACTAAAAAATCTGAAACTTTCTCAACTGCTACTGACAATCAACCCGCTGTGGACATTCATGTGTTACAAGGGGAAAGACCTTTGGCAGCAGATAATAAATCGTTAGGAAGATTTCAGTTAACTGACATTCCACCAGCGCCAAGAGGAGTACCTCAAATTGAAGTAACGTTTGATATTGATGCTAATGGAATCATGAATATTTCTGCTAAAGACAAAGCCACAGGAAAAGAGCAATCAATTAAAATTGAAGCCGCTTCTGGTTTATCTGAAGAAGAAATTGCAAGAATGAAAGCAGAAGCAGAAGCAAATGCAGAAGCAGATAAAAAGAAAAAAGAAGAAATTGACAAATTAAATGCTGCAGATGCCTTAATTTTCCAAGTTGAAAAACAATTAAAAGAAAACGGAGACAAAATGTCTGCAGACAAAAAAGCTGAAGTTGAATCTGCCTTAGCTGAATTGAAAAAAGCTCACGAAAGTAAAGATTTTGGAGTGTTAGATTCAGCAACTGAAAAACTTAACACGGTTTTCCAAGCGGCGGCGGCAGAAATGCACCAACAAGCTGGTGGAGCAGGTGAACAGCAAGCACAAAACACTTCAACAGAAGACAACACCGAAAATGCAGAAGCAGAAGACGTGGATTTTGAAGAAGTAGATTAATACTAATTTTTCATAATAATTTAAACCCTTAACGTTTAATAACGTTAAGGGTTTTTTGTTTGATTTTGATTTTTTTCTAAAAAAATGATTTTTAATCTAAACATTTTTAGTAATTTAGTTGCCGTTAACTTAAAAATATAAAAAAATGAGTAAATTTCAAGAGTGTGTTGATACATACAAAGCAGAGTTTAAAAAATTAGGTGTAAAATATGATGAAGACCTTTTAGTAAAAGTAGCTAAAGGTTGTGGTCCATCTATTTATAATAGAGATGCTTCAACTGTAGCTGGGTCTGATGAAAAAGAATTAGAAACTGTAAAGAAAAATTTTTTAATTAAAAAATTAGGATTATCAGAAAAAGATGATTTAGATGGTGCCATTAAAGAAGTAGTTAATACTTTTGGTTCTTCAAACAGAAACAAATATAGAGCTATGTTCTATTATATGTTAACAGAAAAATTTGGTAAACAAAATGTTTATAAATAAATAATTGTTTTATAAAATTATAAAAGGGAGCGGAAATTTCGTTCCCTTTTTTATTAAGTGTTTGTTTTTTTACACGCTTTATATAAAAGTATAGGTTTATTAGCTTGCAAAGCTATTTTTTTAGTAACGCTTTTGTGAAGTAATCCTTCTAAAAAGCCATAATCTTTTCTAATCATTACTAATAAATCTGTTGGTGTTTTTTCAATAAAACTTAAAATTCCATCAACAACAGAGTTGTTTTCAACCACGTTAATATTATATGACACATTTTTTAATTTAGCTTTTATTCTTTCATCTATTTTTTGTATATCTACTTTTAACACATCATCAACAACAGTAATAATGTTTAAATGAGATTCTGAAATTGAAGTTACCTCTTTTAAAGGTGCAAAAGGACAATCATTATTACTATGTAGTAAATTTGAAGCAAAAGTAATGTCTTTCCACTTTGAATATTCAGTATCTTTTGGTACAACTAAAATGGGTTGTTCTGTATTTTTAATCGCATCTGTTGTATTCGATCCAAAAATTTTACTTGTAATGTTTGATGCGCCAGCTGTTCCCATCACAATTAAATCTATATCATATTTTTGAGATGCTTTTTTTATAGCCTCTGATAAAGTTCCGTAGGCAGAATAAGAAGAAAAAACTAAGTGGGGAAATTCAACTTTTATTTCATTAATTAACTTTTCCAAGTCTTTTTTTGAATCTTCTTCAAGAATATCAATAAAATTAATCATTACGTTGGCAGTAGATGATGGTGCTTGATAAGAATTTAATAAAACAATTTGTGTATTTGCCTCTGTTGCTAGCTTACAAGCATACACTAAAGCTCTTTTAGCATTGTCTGAAAAATCTGTAGGGACTAAAAATAGTTTCATTAATAGTTTTTTGTAATTAAATTTAATTGAATATCAAATATATAAATTATTAATATCACAAAAAGAAAAAATTATCACTATATTTTCTGATATAAATCATTTTTTTAAATAATTGCTTTTTTTAATTAACTTTGAACCCTTAATTTAAAACGAAATGGATAGTTTTTTTGCACATAACACAGCAGTAGTTGATGACGATTGTACGATTGGTGAAGGTACTAAAATATGGCACTTTTCTCACATCATGTCTAATTGTATAATAGGTAAAAAGTGCAATTTAGGACAAAACGTTGTGGTTTCTCCTAATGTAGTTTTAGGCAACAATGTTAAGGTACAAAACAATGTGTCTATTTATACAGGTGTAATTTGTGAAGATGATGTATTTTTAGGACCATCAATGGTGTTTACAAACGTGATTAATCCCCGCTCTGCCATTAACAGACGTAACCAATATGCTAAAACTATCGTAAAAAAAGGCGCTTCAATTGGTGCAAATGCTACTATTGTTTGTGGAAACGACATTGGAGAATACGCTTTTATTGGTGCAGGTGCAGTAGTTACAAAAGATATTCCTAATTTTGCACTTGTTGTTGGCAACCCTTCAAAACAAATTGGTTGGGTAGGAGAGTATGGACACCGTTTAAAATTTAATGATAAAGGAATAGCTATTTGCCCTGAAAGCAAACAAGAATATAAATTAGAAAATAACGTTGTAACAAGAATAAAATAATGGGATTAATCAACGATAATGATAAGGTAAAGTTTGCAATTGTAGGTTGCGGACATATTGGTAAACGCCATGCTACAATGGTAAAAAACAATTCAGAATCAGAATTAGTAGCACTTTGTGATATTAAACCAAAAAATGATTTGAATTTAGGCGAATTAGATGATGTGCCTTTTTTTTCATCAATAGAAGAACTTTTAGCATCTGACCTAGACTTTGATGTAGTTAATATATGCACACCAAATGGTTTACATTCTGACCAAGCAGTTTTAGCATTAGACGCAGACAAACACATTGTAGTTGAAAAACCAATTGGTTTATCAAAAGCCAAGTGCGAAAGTGTAATTTATAAAGCATTACGTAATCATAAATACGTATTTGCTGTGATGCAAAACAGATATTCTCCGCCTTCTGTTTGGTTAAAAGATATTGTAGAAAATAAAATTATTGGCGACCCGTTTATGGTTCAAGTTAATTGTTATTGGAATAGAGATAGCAGATACTATAAAGCAGGAGGATGGAAAGGCACACCTGATTTAGATGGAGGGACTTTATTTACACAATTTTCTCATTTTATTGATATTATGTATTGGTTATTTGGTGATATTAAAAATATTCAAGGAAAATTTGCTGATTTTACACACAAAGACTCTACAGCCTTTGAAGATTCAGGATTTGTTTCTTTTGAGTTTTTAGATGGTGGTATGGGAACCCTTAATTATTCTACTGCGGTTTGGGATAAAAACCTTGAAAGTAGCATTACCATTATAGGTAGTAAAGGTAGTGTTAAAGTTGGGGGGCAATATATGAATGAAGTAGAATATTGTCATATTAAAGACTACGAAATGCCTGTGCTAGCAGAATCTAACCCTCCAAACGATTACGGTCAATATAAAGGGTCAGCTGCTAACCACCATTATATTATTGAAAATGTAGTGGATACCTTAAAAGGAAGAACAAAAGCCACCACTAATGCACTTGAAGGATTAAAAGTGGTAGATATTATTGAAAGAATTTATGAAGTAAGAGATAAACAATTCTCAAAATAAGAAAAAACAGAAATGAAAAATATTTACGAAAAATTAGTTGATAAAGAAGCTAAATTGGCTGTCATAGGCTTAGGATATGTTGGATTACCAATTGCTTTAGAATTTGCAAAAAAAATTAAAGTGGTTGGTTTTGACATTAACCCTGAAAGGGTTGAAATGATGAAAAATAACATTGACCCATCAGAAGAACTTGAAGCCAAAGATTTTGAAGGAACCGACATTGAATTTACAGCTAATTTAAACGACCTAAATGATGTAAGCTTTTTTATTGTTGCTGTTCCAACTCCTATTGATGATGCTCGCCTACCCGATTTAAAACCATTGTTAGGCGCAAGCGCAACCGTTGGAAAAGTGTTGTCAAAAGGAAATTACGTAGTGTTTGAATCTACTGTTTACCCAGGCTGTACAGAAGAAGATTGTATTCCTGTTTTAGAAAAAGAATCGGGATTAAGATGGAAAGATGATTTTAATGTTGGGTATTCACCAGAAAGAATTAATCCGGGAGACAAAGTTCATACTTTATCAAGTATTGTAAAAGTAGCCTCAGGCGACACAAAAGAGTCTGCTGATATTATTGCTAAAGTTTACGAATTAGTGGTTGAAGCAGGTGTTCATAGAGCATCAAGTATTAAAGTGGCTGAGGCTGCTAAAATAATTGAAAACACTCAACGTGATGTAAATATTGCTTTAATTAATGAATTGTCAATCATTTTTAATAAATTAGGTATTAATACTTATGATGTGTTAGAAGCTGCAGGTACTAAATGGAATTTCTTAAATTTCAGACCTGGTTTAGTTGGTGGACACTGCATTGGTGTTGATCCGTATTACTTAACGCACAAAGCCAAACAAGTAGGTTATCATGCAAAAATCATCAACTCTGGTCGTTATGTTAACGATTCAATGGGGTTTTATGTAGGTAAACAAACCGTTAAAATGATGATTAAACAAGGTAAAAACCCAATGGAATCAAAAGTGTTGGTAATGGGAGCTACTTTTAAAGAAGATGTATCTGACATCAGAAACTCAAAAGTGGTGGATGTGATAAGAGAGTTAGAATCTTTTGCTTGTCATGTTGAAGTGGTAGATGAACATGCTGATAGTGATGAATTAATGAAAGAATATGGTTTTGGTTTGGTTGATAAAATAGCTGATGATTATGACGCTATTATTGTAGCAGTTAACCATAAAAACTATGTTAATAAATCTGAAGATGATTTTAAAACCATGTTAAAAGATGGAAAAGGAGTTTTTGTTGACTTAAAAGGAATTTACAAAGGCAAAATTAACGATTTGGAGTATTGGAGCTTGTAAACTTCATTCATAATTTGTATATTTGTTTTTAATGAAAACAACTATTTTTGATACCGAAACAATTAAATCAATTTGTAAAAAACATCATGTAAAATCATTATACATTTTTGGATCAGTAATAATAAAAGGTTTAGACAAAGCAAATGATGTTGATTTATTAGTAGAGTTTAATATAAAGCAAATACCTGATTATTTTAGTAACTATATGTCTTTATTAAAAAAACTTCAAGAATTTTTTAATAAAAAAGTAGATTTAATAGAACAACAGGCCATTAAAAATCCAATTTTAATCCAATCAATAAACCAGTCTAAAGATTTACTATATGCAGGATAAGGTTTTGAAATGGCTATATGATATTCAACAAGCTTTAAACGAAATAGATTCATATTTTGACAATACAATTACTTTTAAAGTATATAAAAATCATATCATGTTAAAAAGAGCTGTTGAAAGAGATTTAGAGATAATTGGAGAAGCAATTAATAGAATTATAAAAACAGATGATTCTTTTAAAAATAAAATTACTGATGCTGTTGAAATTGTTGGATTTAGAAATCAAGTAATTCACGGATACGACACTGTTTCTGATGAGATTATTTGGTCAATTTTAAAAGATCACTTACCACTATTAAAAAAAGAAATAAATCTTTTAATTAATGAATAAAAAATCTATTTTAATAACCGGAGGAGCTGGATTTATTGGTTCTCATGTCTTACGTTTATTTGTAAATAAATATCCTGACTATTCTATTATTAATTTAGACAAGTTAACTTATGCTGGTAATTTGGCTAATTTAACTGATTTTGAAAATGCTCCTAACTACAAATTTGTAAAAGGTGATATTCAAGACAAACCATTTTTAGAACAATTATTTAAACAAGAAAACATTACAGATGTTATTCATTTAGCAGCAGAATCTCATGTGGACAGATCAATTTCTGGACCAATGGATTTTATTTTAACTAATATTGTAGGTACAGCTAATTTATTAGAAGTTGCAAGAGAATATTGGAAAGACAATTTAAATCAACACACTTTCTATCACATTTCAACTGATGAGGTATATGGCTCTTTAGGACAAGAAGGTTTTTTTACTGAAAATACGCCCTACGACCCACGTAGCCCCTACTCTGCTTCAAAAGCAAGTTCAGACCATTTGGTACGAGCATATTTTCATACTTATAAAATGCCTGTTAAATTATCTAATTGTTCAAACAATTATGGTTCACATCAGTTTCCAGAAAAATTAATTCCCTTAATGATTAACAACATTAAAACCAATAAAGCATTACCAATTTACGGAAAAGGTGATAATATTAGAGATTGGTTATGGGTTGAGGATCATGCCAAAGCCATTGACACTATTTTTCATAAAGGACAATTAGGAGAAACCTATAACATAGGTGGTTGGAACGAATGGACAAACATTGATTTGGTAAAAGAATTATGCCGAATAATGGACAAAAAACTAAATCGCTCAGCAGGAGAATCTGAAAAACTAATCACATTTGTTAAAGATAGAGCTGGACACGATATGCGTTACGCCATTGATGCCACAAAAATTAAAAATGAATTAGGGTGGATGCCCTCAATTACTTTTGAAGAAGGACTAGAAAAAACTGTTGATTGGTATTTATCGAATGAAAAATGGTTGCAAAACGTTACATCAGGAGAATACGAAAAATATTATACCGAAAAATATCAGTAACAGGAAATTGACTTTATCATTTAAAATTTAATGTTTTTTGTTCAGAGTTTTTAATAATAAATAACCAACAAGAAATGTTAAAGTGAAAAGTTTTTTAGTG
>CAYQRJ010000034.1:0-5525 GCA_964419855.1 uncultured Crocinitomix sp. | reverse complement strand
AGTTTTTAATAATAAATAACCAACAAGAAATGTTAAAGTGAAAAGTTTTTTAGTGAGCATCTATACACACTATTGCTGACACTACCCTCATTGTTAAAGATGGAGCAGGACACGATATGCGTTACGCCATTGATGCCACAAAAATTAAAAATGAATTAGGGTGGATGCCCTCAATTACTTTTGAAGAAGGACTAGAAAAAACTGTTGATTGGTATTTATCGAATGAAAAATGGTTGCAAAACGTTACATCAGGAGAATACGAAAAATATTATACCGAAAAATATCAGTAACAGGAAATTGACTTTATCATTTAAAATTTAATGTTTTTTGTTCAGAGTTTTTAATAATAAATAACCAACAAGAAATGTTAAAGTGAAAAGTTTTTTAGTGTTTGTAATTATTTTTGCGTATAAGGTAATATATTTATAAATTTTAACAGCAGCATATAAGATATTCAACATTTGAAACACTATCTTTGCAAAATGGATTTGCTAACAGCATTAAAAAACAAATTTGATAACCCTGAGTTAAAAATTCTCAAACAAAATAAGAATTTTGGTTATGACATTTATTTATTAAAACCAAAAAATAAACCTTATCAATTAGTATTAACTGTTGGATTATCTAATAAAAACCAAAAACCCATTGAAAAATATGCCAATTTAAAACATATTGAGCTATATTTTTGTTTACCCGAATATTGGCAAATAGATGATACACATTGGTCGGTAGATTATATTAACAAAATAGCACAAATTCCACAAAAAAACAACACTTGGTTTGGTCCTGGCGATACCATTCCAACTGCTAAACCTCCCGTTGAAATATCTGAAAAATTAAAGCAATCATATTTTATTTTGAGTGAACCCATGTTATTAGAAAAAGAACTAAAAACAATTCAATTAGAGGATAAAACTATTAACTTTTTTGCTATTATTCCAATTTTTAAATTAGAATTTGAATATAAAATGCGGAACTCAGCCAAGGTTTTAATTGCTAAAATGCAATACAAAAAAACAAACGAATTAGTTGATGAATATAGAAATTCTGTTGCAAGAAAACGAATTTTAGGGCTTTTTTAAACAATTTTTTGTATCTTTGAGAATTATAGCCAATGAAACGATTGTTTATCATATTATCTATTATTGCATTTGCAAATATTTCTCTTGCTCAAGAAAGCGTTGAAATTCCTAATGCTTTTAGCCCAAACAATGATGGAAAAAATGATGTTTTTTATGTCAAATCTACTGGTTATAACACTTTAAAATGTACCATTATTAATAGATATGGAGATGTAGTTTACATCTTTTATGGCTTAAACGGAAACTGGGATGGATACACTCCTGCAGGTTTGCCTTGTACAGATGGTACTTATTTTGTATCGGTAGAAGTAACCAATGATGCTGGAGAAATTGCTTATTATCAAGGCACTTTGCAACTTTTTAGATAATTTAATCCTTTTTATCAACCTTCACTATCTCGTTCCAAATTATTTCTGCTGTTTTATTCCAAGAAAATTGTTTTGCTCTTTGTAAAGCTTTTTGACTTAATTCTCCTCTTAATTTTTCATCTGTATCAAGTAATTCTATGGCTTGGCTAATGTCATTAACATTAAAAGGGTCAACTAATAATCCAGCATCTCCACACACCTCTGGCATTGATGTTACATTAGAGGTAATAACAGGAACGCCACACCTCATAGCTTCAACCAAAGGAATGCCAAATCCTTCAAAATAAGATACCAATACTAAGCTTTTTGCTGAAGCAACCACATCAATTAAACTATTAACGGGTAAATGACCTGTGAAAATAATATCTGGATGAGTAGAACGGGTTGCTTGTTTAGATTTCCACATATTTTCACCAACCACCACCAATTTTGTTTTTGATAAAGAGCGTTTTTTAAACATTTCAAACGCCTTAAATAAACGCTCAATATTTTTTCTGGCATGTAAAGCACCTACATAAACAAAATAGTCTTGCCCATTGGTGTATTGTTGTTTTACTTGATTAGCTTTTACATCTGAAACAGGCATAAAATCATCATTACCTCCATTGTAAGCTACTATAATTTTATGAGGATTAATGTTATATTGTTTTGCAATATCTTGTTTTGAAAAATTAGAAACCGTAATAATTTTATGGGCTTTTTTAGCAAATAAAGGGAAGTGTTTTTGTAAATATTTTCGAGCAGTTTTTGGAATATCATTAGGATAATGTTCAAAGTTCAAATCATGAATTACAGCAATTTGTTTAACATGGGTTTTTAAAGATAAATAGCCATCAGGAGAAAAAAACACATCAATATGATACTTTTTTAAGGCGCGAGTTACTGAAAAATTAAACCAAATTTTAAATAAAATAGGGTGACGGGCTTGTGGATTCAACACAATTGGAGTGACATTGTCTCCAAAAATAAATTTCTTATCAAACGCCCTATCAAAAAAAAAGAAAAACTGATGCTCGGGGTGTTGTTTTACCATTCTTTTAACCACCTCATAAGTAAACCAACCAAAACCTTCCATTTTGTGAGGCAATAAAAAGCGAGTGTTAATGGCAATGTTCATCTAAAAGCAAATTTAATACAAATAAAATCAAACCCCACAATATTCGCAATATTTAGCTTTAGGATTGTGCTTATATTCAAAATTAGGGTCGTACATCATGGTAATTACTTCCAATAATTCTTTTTTAAATTCCTCTAAAATTTTATCATTAATTACCTCAGTGTCCCAATTGGTAATGTGTACATTTTGAAGCCAACTTTTAATGTTTATCATAGATATAATACCAGCAGTAAAATGCTTTTCGCTTTTAAATGTTTGTTTAAACATTAACGCATACATTAATAGTTGACGTGCATAACTTTTAGAATCAGAATTAATAATGGTTTTTAAACTTAATTGCTCTAAGGTTTTGGGTTTAGCAATGCTCACTTTTTTTAAATCACATTTTCCCGATTTATAATCAATAATTCTACAAACAGATCCAAACTTATCAATTCTATCTACATTTCCATGTATCTTAATCTTTTTTATCTCTCCGTTAACCATTAAATCAAATATAGCAGAAATGTTTTTTTCAAGCTCTTTAATGTAAATTGGCGTGTCTGGATATTTTTCTATTTCTTTTATTTGATAGTCAATAAATGAATTTAACAAGTCTAAGCTAATATCAAACGACAATTTATTTTGCCCATATTTTATGTCATTTTCAGAAAACTTTTTTAGGTATTGCTCTTTTAAATAGTCTTTTAAATTCTTCTTCTCATTCTTTAAAACCTCTGCTGATACTTTTTGATTTTTTTCTTTAAAATTTTCTTTAAAAATGCGTTCTAAAACCTCATGAATAAAAGTTCCAAAGCTTGACGCTTCAATGTTTTCTTCTACAGCATTATCTTCTCTTAGTCCTAAAATATATTTATAATAAAAATCTAAAGGGCAACTAATAAAGGTATTTAAAGCAGATGGGGATAATCCTTTTTTTAACAAAAGTTCATCTAATTTTTTTTCAGATTCCTCAGTTAAACAATAAACGGTTTCTTTAATGTCAGACTGTTTATCTTCTCCACTGTATGTATAATGCTTAATTTGATGTTGATATTTTTCAGTATCTAATTCATTTTCTAATTGAGTAATAAATCTACTTTTTTCGCTACTCGCTAAACCATCAGCAGATGAATTATAGGTTAAAAAAATACGTTTTGAATGGTGTAATAATCTATAAAAATGATGAGCAAAAATAGCATCTCTGTCTTGTTCAACCGGCAAGTGATGGTGTTTTTTAAGTTCGTAAGGAATTAAGGAGTTTGAAAAATTAGATTTAGGTAAATTACCCTCATTCATTGATAAAATAATTATGTTTTCAAAATCTATGGTTCTGGTTTCAAGCACACCCATAATTTGAACTCCATTAACAGGATTACCTAAAAATGATAATGATTCTTGTTGCCAAAATTGGTCAAACAATTTTTTAAATGATTTTAATTCTAAAGGATAAGGATATTTTTTCCATATAGAATTAAACTCATCTAAACCTTTTGAAAAATGATACAAAATCTCAAGTTCTAAATCTTTATTGTCCTTATCATTTTTAAATGCAACATATAACGTTTGAACAAAATTTTGAATGGCATCAAACCCCTTGGAAATATCATTATACCAAACCTCAAACAATGGTTTTACATGTTTTAATGAATCAAATTCTTTAATTAAGTCATCATAAGCAATAAATATTTGATTGTTTTCAACCATTTTTTCTTCAAAAGCCGAAATTTTGTTTTTATCTCCAACAATTAATTGAATAAAAGGGTGATCTAAAAATTTTAGTAATGTTTTATGATAAATATTGGTGTTGTTATTAAACTTTTTTTGATTAAACTGAAAATCAAAAACCAAATCAAATAAACTTTTTAAGTGTGTATATTTAATGGGATAACCCATTGTGATATTTGCTGTATCTAATTCAGATGGTAAAGATTTTGTAAGCGGAATTAAAAGAGATTCGTCTGCTAAAACTATGGCTGTTTTACTTAAACTTTCTGTAGGTAATTGTTTAATAATATTTCCAGCAATTTTAGCTTGTGCCACTTGTTGAGAGGTTTCAATCACCTCAATGTGTTTAGGTGAGGCGTTAATTTTTGGAATTAATTTTTCATTTAAACGCCATCTATCTTTTAATTTACGGTAAAAATGACCTGCTTCATGGTCGTAATTATTAACATAAAATGGATCAACATCAAAATAGACCGAACATAATTTTTGACGGTTTAAATTTTCAATAATTTGTATTTCAGATTCAGACAAGGCATTAAACCCAACAAAATAATAATGTTTATAAATTGATGGATTTGTAAGAGCGGTTTTTTTAACAAAGTTTTGATAAGCCCTGCCTTGATATGTGGCGTTTAGTTTTTTAAGTTTTTCATTAAACTTTTGGTAATAAATAGGTAATTTATCCCATAAATCTAAAAACTGCTTTTGACTGTTTGACAATTGACCTTTATGTTGTTGCACTTGTTTAGGGTTAAAACTCCACAATTCCCATTCATCAATATCTTTTATGTTTCTTAAATCTCTAAAAATTGCTTTGGGGTCAATTAAATAGCGGTCAATTTCATCAAAATCAGAAATAATTAATTTACCCCATTTAATAAAAGAATCAAAAGTTTCAATATCCTCCTCTTTGGTTTGATTAATCTTTTTTTCAACTTCTACATAAATATCATAAAAAATAAACAACAATTCGGTTTGAGAAATAATTTGTTCATTGGTTTCTTCATCTATCCACTCATTTATAGTAGATATTTTAGGCGCAAAAAAAGGTTTTTTAATGTGATGACTAAAATATTTTTGTAAATAAACTGATGCTCTTTTGTTAGGAATGATAATAGTTACATCTGCTAAGTCGTTAGGGTGTTCACTATAAATTTTTGATGCTATATCTTTTAAAAACTCTGCCATATTTGTAAAAATAAACAAAGTTTTTTATCTTAAAAGTAAATTGTTATTAAAAATACTTCATAA
>CAYQRJ010000033.1:5796-13990 GCA_964419855.1 uncultured Crocinitomix sp. | reverse complement strand
ATTGCTTATTGGTTATTCGTTATTGAGTTATTGAGTTATTTAGTTGGTTATTCGTTATTGGTTATTCGTTATTGGTTATTGAGTAATTCGTAATTGTTTATTCGTAATTGATTATTCCTAATTCGTTGTGTCTGCATTAGCATACAGTATTTTTACCGTTGTTATAAGTCTATTGCTTAATTTTAACTGTTCTGTATTAACTGAATAGAGAAAGTCGAAAAGATAGTTATTTTTTAACTGATTTTTTTCTTTTATCGGCTAACCATTTAGGAATTTGTTTTTGCTGGCGTGTTGATTTTACATTGCCCACTAATTTTTGGGCTAATTCTGGTTTACCTACCGAACGTAGCTTGTCATTAATCCATTGTTTATTTTCGGGTTTGTGCCAAAAGAAAAATCGGTGTTGGTCTTGTTTTTCTTTTTTGGTTTTAGGAGCATAAGTAGGTTTTAAGGTGTAAGGGTGAACGCCTGCGTAATAAATAACTGTTGCCACTGTCATTGGAGTTGGGGTAAAATCATTAACTTGTTCTAACTGAAACCCCATATCTTTAGTTTCGGCAGCTAAATTAGCCATATCCTCCTCTTTGCAACCTGGGTGTGATGAAATAAAATAAGGAATTAATGGTTGTTTTAACCCGTGTTTTGCCTGAATTTTATCGTATTTTTCTTTAAACTTATGAAAATATTTAAAGGACGGTTTACGCATAATTTTTAGAGTGTCATCAGCAGTATGTTCAGGTGCTACTTTTAACCTACCCGACACGTGTTTTGTTACTACCTCTTCCAAATATTCATCAGCCGATTGTTCGTCTAAATTTTTATTGTATTCTTTCACCAACAAATCGTACCTAATACCCGACCCAATAAATGCTTTTTTTACTTTGGGGTTTTGATCTACTTTTTTATAAATATTAGTTAACGGTTGATGTGAAGTATCTAAATTACTACAAACTACAGGATGAATACAAGATGGAGCTTGACATTTATCGCAAATACTTAAATCGTAACCTTGCATTTTGTACATATTGGCAGATGGTCCACCTAAATCTGAAATATAGCCTTTAAATTCGGGGTGATTAACCACTTCTTCAACCTCTTTTAAAATTGATTGTTCACTTCTGCTAGCAATAAACTTACCTTGGTGAGCAGATATGGTACAAAAACTACATCCTCCAAAACAACCACGGTGCATATTAATTGAGAACTTAATCATATCGTAAGCTGGAATAGCCCCCCGTTTTTTATATTTTGGATGTGGTAAACGAGTGTAAGGCAAATCAAAAGATTTATCAATTTGCTTTTCGGTCATGGTTGGAAAAGGTGGATTAATAACCAATGTTTTATTACCTATTTTTTGTAAAATACGTCTGGCTTTTGTTTTGTTAGATTCTACTTCAACAATTTTAAAATTAGAGGCGTATTTTATTTTATCTTTTAAGCAATCTTGATGAGAATGTAATTCTACATCTACCCAATTTTTATTTTTAGGCAAGGTTTGATGTTCATCAATTAAAACAGCTGTTTGTTTAATGGTTTTTAGCGATTCAAAAGGCACACCTTTTTTGAGTAATGTTAGCATTTCTCGCAAAGGCATCTCTCCCATACCATAAACCAGCATATCTGCCCCACTTTGTTCTAATATAGATGGGTCAAGTTTGTCAGACCAATAATCGTAATGGGTAACACGTCTTAAACTGGCTTCAATTCCACCAATTACTACTGGCACGTCTGGAAATAGTTTTTTTAAAATTTTAGTGTAAGTAACTACGGCATAGTCGGGTCTAAACCCTGCTTGTCCTCCTGGTGTGTAACTATCAGTTGACCGTTTACGTTTAGATGCGGTATAATGATTAACCATTGAATCCATACAACCAGCTGTTACACCAAAAAAATACTTGGGTTGTCCAAATTTTTTAAAATCTCTTAAATCATCTTTCCAATTGGGTTGTGGTATAATACCAATTCTAAACCCTTCACTTTCAATAATTCTACCAATAACAGCAGGTCCAAAAGAGGGATGATCAACATAAGCATCTCCCGAAACCAACACCACATCTAATTCCTCCCAACCATGTTTTTGGAGTTCTTTTTTAGTGATTGGCAACCAATCGGTAATTGGACGTTTTAGTTCAAGCATATTACAAAGATAGGCTTAAAGTCACAAAGTTCATAAAATATTGTTTATAATTCGGTTAAACACCTTTTTTAATCATTTTAGTTAATCGGATAACCAAGTCTGTAAAAAGAATTTTTGGATTGGCATTACGTTCTAAATGATAGTAGGCTTCATTAAACTCATTAGACAATAGCGTAATGTTTTGATTATTAATAAAACGTGCAAATTTTTTAAGAAATTCTCTTTCTTCAATTCGCAAATTATCTGATTCTTTACCTAAGTAATTGGTCATTAAACTTTCTCTAAAAATGTGTAAGCCATACAATAAAAAATTCTTTTGATTTTCTTTTTCTTGGGCTGCTAAATTTTCAGCCACCTCCATTAATTTTATAGCATCTATGGCATAAGCTGCTCGCATCAAGCTAACAAACAAATCAAAGTAAATGTGTTGAGATTTATCCCCTTTAATCATATTTAACGCCTCAACCAAGCTACCTTGTGCTAAATTGGCAATGGTTTGCGCATTAGAATCATCAATTTGATAATGCGATTTTAAATACCCTATAATATCGTCATTAGTTAAAGTAGGAATTTTAACAATTTGAGTACGAGAAATAATGGTTGGCAAGATAGATTCTATAGAATCGCACACTAAAAAAAACAGGGTTTGTTCTGGTGGTTCTTCTAATACCTTTAATAATTTATTAGCCGCAGCAATGTTCATTTTTTCAGGCAACCAAACAATCATTATTTTATACTTACCTGAAAAAGATTTTAGAGATAATTTTTGCAGAATATGTCTGCTTTCTTCAACGCCAATTTGTGGTGACTTTCCCATTTCATCAGTAAACTGAAGCCAATTGGTAAGGTTGAAATAGGTATTTTGTTCTAAAAAAGTGTTCCAATCTTTTCGTCTGTCATCAGCACTTTTTACGCCTTTACTGTTAACAACCGGAAAAACAAAATGCAAATCGGGGTGAACGTTATGTTGCACTTTTGTACAAGAAGGGCATTCTCCACAGGCATCATTTTTTGTTGGATTATCGCATAATAAAAATTGCGAAAACGCTATAGCCAAAGGCAGTTTACCAATTCCAGACTGACCTAAAAACATTTGGGCGTGACTGATGCGGTTAGATTTGGTTTCATCTACCAATAATTGCTTAATTTTACTATGTCCTACAACTTCTGAAAACTTCATTTTTGCATTGTGCTGGTCAAAGATAAATGTTTTAGCGTTTTATTGACTTTAATTTTTAATTTTATTTAAAATTCAACACTAATTTTAAATAATCATAGGCTTCATTAATTTTAAGGAATTTTTCTTTGGCGTTTTTTTTAAACACCTCATCTAAATGTAAAATCTTATCGGGATGATATAAAAGCACCATTTTTCTATACGCTTTTTTAATCTCTTTGGCTGAACACCCTTCATTTAACCCTAAAATTGAATACGATAATTGAAGTTTTGTTTTTGAAGTGCGTTTGTTTTGTTTTTGATAGGTGTTAGATTTAGATTGCTTGTTATAGTTTTGTGATTGTTGTTGTCTTTGTTTTTCGGTAATAAAAGAATGTGTACCAAGCAATGATTTTAACACCCCAAAGTTTAACCCAATGCCTTTACAAATTTCTTTTAATGCTTTTAACTCTTTGTTTGATAAATAACCATCAATGGTAGTGATTTTAATTAGATAATTTAAAATTTGAGTTTTAGTATATTTATCCTCTTCATAATCAATTTTATCTAACGATCTTTGAATTTTAATCCGTTTAGTTAAATAGAAATTTAATAAACTTTTACTTTTTGCTAATTCTTGTTTACCAAAATGCTTTTCGATAAACCAATGCACAAAGTTGAGTTCTTTTTGAGTAACATTGCCATCAATATTTAAAACATAAGCTGTTAATAGTAATAATTCTTTTTGATAAGTTTTTGTGTTTACAAAAAAGAGACTTTTAAAATCAAATCTACCACTATTGATATCCTTTTTAATATTAAAAAACAGATAAACTATAAAAACAATAAATACAATAAAAGATCCCACGCCATAAATATAAAAATAATTGTGTTTAATATCACAATACCATTTAAACTATTAAAGTACCTTTACAAAAAAATTAGCTATGAAAAACTCTATACTATTATCTATCATTGTTTTATTTTTTGCTTTTTCTTGTAAAAAATTAGACAAAAAAACTCAATTTAACATTGAAAACACTACGCAATCTACTATTCCATCTGCCTTAGGTATAAACTTACCTTTTGACTTACCTACTCCAACCATTACCACCAATATTGAGCAAGAAATGGAGGAGAACAATACGCACAAAGATTTAATTGAATATGCCAATTTAAAAGAGCTTAAATTGAGTATCAACTCTCCAACTACTGCTAATTTTGATTTTTTAAATGATATGGAAATTTTTATTAAAGCAGACGGTTTAAGCAAGCAAAAAATCGCAGAAATACATAACATTCCCGAAAATCAGTTAAAAGAATTAAACTTAACTGTTGTACCAGATTTAGATGTTCAAGAATACATTAAAAAAGACAAATACTATTTAGACATTACTGTTAAAACTGATAAAATCAATTTACAAGATGTTACCATTGATATCTATTCAAAAGTATTTGTTGATGCTAAAATTTTAGGGGTTTAGGTTAATGTCTGCCCTCACCCAATTTAACAAAAATATTTTTGGGTTCGGTAAAAAAGTGTAGTGCTTCAAATCCACCTTCACGTCCAACACCAGAAGCTTTTACCCCTCCAAAAGGCGTTCTTAAATCTCTAACTAACCAAGAGTTAATCCACACAATACCAGCGTGAACTTCATCTGCTACTCTGTGAGCACGAGTTAAGTTTTCTGTCCAAATGGTGGCAGATAAGCCATACTGTGTAGAATTTGCCATCATTAACACCTCTTCTTCTGTATCAAAAGGCGTGATGGTTACCACAGGTCCAAAAATTTCCTCTTGATTAACTCTGCAATTAAAGTCTAACCCTTCTATAACTGTTGGTCTGATGTAATACCCATTTTTATATTCTCCATCTAAATGCACTTGTGTTCCACCCGACAAAATAGTACCACCTTCTTGCTTTGCCAACTCAATGTATGTCAATATTTTTTCCATGTGAGGCTTAGAAACTACTGCCCCTAATTTTGCATCTGGGTCCTTAGGGTACGACACTTTTGTTTTATCAACTTTAGCCACAAAAGCGGCTTTAAATTTCTCGTAAATAGGTCTTTCAATAAAAATTCTTGACCCACACAAACAAATTTGACCTTGATTAGCAAAAGAAGACCTTAATGTTGTACTTAACGCTTTATCAAAATCACAATCGGCAAAAATGATGTTAGGGTTTTTACCTCCTAATTCTAACGATAATTTTTTAAACATTGGAGCAGCAATACTTGCTATGGTTTTTCCGGTTTGCGTGCCACCAGTAAACGAAATGGCTTTTATATCGGGGTGTCTTGTAATGGCATCACCTACGTTTTGCCCTAAACCGTGAACAATATTTAAAACCCCTTTAGGCATACCAGCATCAATACATGCCTTTGACAATAAATAAGCCGTCATTGGTGTGATTTCTGATGGTTTAGCCACCACACAATTTCCTGCTGCTAAGGCAGGTGCAATTTTCCAAGTAAATAAATATAAAGGCAAATTCCATGGCGAAATACAACCTACAACCCCAATTGGTTTTTTAACGGTATAATTTACTCCAAGCCCTTCCATATAATGCGATTCTGATGCAAAATGTAAAATAGCCGTAGCAAAAAACTTGAAATTGCTAACTGCTCTAGGAATGTCAACAGCCCTAGCTAAACTTAAAGGTTTTCCGTTGTCTTTGGATTCGGCAGCTACAAATTCATCCATTCGTTCTTCAATTAAATTGGCTATTTTTATCATTATTTCAGAACGCACCTCTTTTGGCATATTAGACCAAGTTTTAAAAGCCTGCTTTGAGGCATTAACTGCTTGTTCTACATCCTCTTTAGTTGAGGAAGGGATTTTTGAATAAACCTCACCTTTACTTGGGTCAATGTTATCAATATATTGTTGATTGATGGGTTGTACCAACTTGCCGTTAATATAATTTTGAATTTTTATCATTGTTATATGTTTAGGCTTTAAAATTACTTATTTTTTTCAAATTAACCCTATCATCTATTTTTTAGTGTCAAATAAAAGATAGTTTAATCATTAAATTGATAAATTAGTCTAAAAAACTCTTATAATTAGCAACGAAATCCCTTTTATTTACGTTATTTGAGGTAGAAAACTTATTTAATTGAACGCATTTAAACACATATTATTTATTTTTATATTGTTTACCTTTTCAAACAAGGCAATAAGTAGTGAAAAATTTGTAAAATTAAAGGGGCAAGTGATAGACCAATCTAATCAATCTCCTATATCTAATTATCAAATAAAAGTTGTGTTTGACGGAATTGATTCTAACACCACATCAATTACTGAAGATAAATTTGAAATATGGTTACCCGCTAACAGAAAAGCTAAGGTTTATTTTATAAAAGATGGTTATAAAAGTAAATATTTATTGGTAGATGCCTCATTTATTCCTGAATTTGCATACAAGAAAAAACAATTAATAGAAATTAACATCCCTCTTTCTAAAACGGAATCTAATTTAAAAGGTAAACCATTTTGTGTAGCAGATTTTAAACCAAGTGAGGCTAAATTTGTTTTAACCTACACTCAAACAGAAAAAAAACAAGTTAATAAAAATTTTAGACCTCCATTTCCGCCTCCAGTTGAAACATTTAAAAAAGCAAAACCTTCTAATCATAACCTTGAAACCACCTCAGCTTTTAACAAAGAAAAAGCTAAAAAAAATAATCCTTATTCTGTTTTAATTCAAGGTGTTTTATTTGCAGATGTTAATTATTGCGTGTTTAACGAAAGGGTTGGAAAAGCCAACGATTATTTATTACAGTTAAGCGATATTAATAAAAGTGAGTGGGGCAATATTAAACCTTTTGACTCACCTGAATATGGCGCCATTGTAATGAAAACTTTAAACAGAGAAAAATCTACAGACACTATTTTTGCTGTTGCCACTTGGATAGAAACCACCCGTTTGTTGATGCAAAGTTTCACCTCTAATTCTAAGGTAATTATGAGCAATAAAAAAATGATTTATTTATATAAAAAATATAAAGGTGCTAATTTGATAGGGGCACAAAAAGAAATTTATGACTTAGTAAAAGAATTGGTTTTGTTGTTAAAAGAGTTAGAAGAAAAATTTATGGATCATATGCGTCAAAAAATACAATTTGATATGATTAATGATGAAACTTTTTTAAAAATTAAAGTGGAAGTCAACTCAATTTATCAAAAAATTATTGAGTAAGTTATACACCACCCCAATAACTTCCTAACCGAGCATATCCACTAAATCCTAATTGTTTAATGTTATTGTAATGTTTTGGTTCAACACCTCCTAATGCAATAACTTTGGTGTTAACAGTTTTAAGTTGAGTTTTTAACTCGTCTAAATTAAAAGTAGATGGATAATTTGGTTTTGAAATACTGTTAAAAATAGGACTTAAAAACACATAAGATGTATCAAACGGTAATTGATTAATCTCATCTATTGAATGAGCAGAATAAGAAACAATATAAGGTGTTGTTCTATTGACTTGAATTTGCCTGTTTTTAACCACTAATGGCTGTATAAAACATTGGTCAACTTCATCAGCTAACTCTAATTGATTAAGCGATTTTTTATTGAGATTGATACCAGCTAAATCAAACACATTAATTAAATGATAGTGCGAATGAATGACAATTTTATAATGTAAATCAACATTGATACGACTTATAAAATCTTTTAATTGATGAACATCAAAGTTAGGCTTACGCAAATGAAAATAATCTATCTCATCATTTAACAACAAAGTATTTATTTGTTCTATTTCATTATCAATTTGATGAGGTAAAGAAAAAACAATGTTAATCATTATTTAATCGTAGTGGAGTTTCTTTTTAATATAACTTTCTAATTTATGTTTACGTTTAAGTTTTACGTATTTTTCAAGTGATTTAAC
>CAYQRJ010000033.1:0-5696 GCA_964419855.1 uncultured Crocinitomix sp. | reverse complement strand
GAATAATAATTCACTTCAAGCTCAATATCTTTATATGTTACAAGGGTGGCGGAATTGGTAACTGTACCTTCAATCACCCACATTCCTAACAAATTCTTTTTATAATCAGCATCTATAGTAATAAAAGATAAAGGATTTTCAATTTCTTTATTCTCTAAAGTACTTTTACTTTCAATGTAATCTGAATCAATTTCGTTGTTGTTAGTCGAATCTGATTGACAACTTATTACACCTAAAATAAATATCGTTGCTACCAGTAAATTGGTTATAATTGTTGTTTGTTTCATTTTTATTTTTTTATTTATTACAGACAAAAATATAAAATAAAAATTCAATGTCATCAATAATATGCAATATTTAGTAACAAAATTGATTTAAACACGTAATTTTGTAGGATATACAAAGGATGTTAAGTTTAAATCAAATAGAGTCAATTAATCGAATAAAAATTGTTTTAACAGTTTTGTTTATTTGGTTGATTAACGACCTTAATGCACAACTTTATTTTCCTAACGAAAGCTATTATAATTCTGAGATTGAACGTTTAAATTTATCTAATGATTCGTTAAGTTTTTATCAGTCACATTTATCGGTTAAGCCAATAATGGATAAAAAAACAGATGCTAAAGCCATTTATCAAACCAATGGCAAATATTATTATTGGATTACACAAAAGTTATTTAAAGAAAACTTTTTAGTCTTTAAAGGGGATGATTTTTGGGTAGCGGTTGATCCAATTGTTGATGCTCAAATAGGTGCTGATTTTTCGGAAGACTCGTTAAGGCGGTTGTATTGGAATACAAGAGGAGTTAGGGTACAGGCCAAATTTTACGACAAAATAGCATTTACAACCTCTGTTTACGAAAACCAAGCAATGGTGCCAGTATATCAAGCCAATTTTTTTGATGCTCACGGCGAATTTAGACCTTCTGGCAACACTTATAAACAAGAAAATGCCTTTGTACCAGGTTATGCCCGCACCAAACCTTTTAAAATTAATGGTTACGATTTTGCTTTTGCTACGGGTCAGCTTTCAATCGTTCCAACAAAATGGTTAAATTTTCAGTTGGGTAATGGTAATCAATTTATTGGCAATGGATATCGGTCTTTGTTTTTATCTGACTTTAGTGGTAATTATCCTTTTTTTAAAAGTGAGTTTTTTGCATTTAATGGCAGGTTACAATATGATGTTATTTACGCTTTACTTACTAATCCTTATAGGTTAAAATATTTTACAACTCCAGAATCTACTTACGAACGTAAAATTGGAGTTTTTCATTATTTAGAGTATTCTGCTACAAAACGGTTGAATGTAAGTTTGTTTGAGGGTAGTAATTGGCGCAGTACAGATTCCTTGGGTACTCATCCACCAGATTTTATGTTTACTAATCCTGTTATTGGGGTTAACTCCCTCATAAAAGGAACGAGTGCTTTTAATTACAATTCTGTAATGGGTTTTGGTGCGTCTTACACGCCTCCTGAGTTTTTTAACATTAAATCAAAAATTTATATGCAACTGTTATTAGATAACGGAATTTTTAGTGCGAGTCAAATTGGTTTTAAAATGTATGATTTTTTGATAAATAAATTAGATTTAAGGGTAGAGTATAATTCGTTGTACACCAATACCTATTTGTCTAATCATCAAGTTAGATACAATTACACACACAACAACTTATCTTTAGCTCACCCCATTGGTCCTGGAACAAAAGAAATTATTGCCATTTTAAATTATCAATACAAACGGTTTTTTGTTTTAAATAAAATGGTGTTTTATACACATCTTAAAAACGATTTTTTAAATGTTGGTGCTAGTTTTTTTGATATATCCAGCAGTTGGGATTATTCTTTTAGTTATTTGCCCAATGTATTTAATAACCGTTTAGAAATTGGGTATAGAATGAATAAAAATTATAATTTACAAATAGTTGTAGGGTATTTGTATAGAAAAGAGTTGATAAAAACAGACATTAATGAAACCAATTATGTTTACTTTGGCATAAGGACAAAATTAAAAAATAAAACTTTAGACTGGTAATATGCATTTATATCATTATTTTTTGGCTTTTGGAACTGCTTTTTTTGTAGTAGTAATGGCTACGCCATCTCTTATTAAAGTGGCAAAATTAAAGCACTTGGTTGATGAGCCATCAGAAAACAGAAAAAAACATACCGTAAGTATTCCAACTTTAGGTGGTGTTATTATTTTTAGTGCATTTATGTTTTCCTCTTTTCTTTGGTTTCCTGATAGTAAAGATACTTATAAAATCATTACCCCTTTTTTATGTTTAATGGCTGGTTTGGTTTTAATATTTTTTGTTGGCGTTAAAGATGACATTATAGGTACATCTCCCACTAAAAAATTAATAGCCCATTTGGTGGTAGGTTTTATTATTGTAGCTATTGGCGGAACCAAAATCACATCTTTTCATGGTGTATTTGGACTAGATGTTATTTTTCCTGATTACGCTCAATTATTGGTATCTATTTTTGTGTACATAGTGATTGTTAACGCCATTAATTTAATTGATGGTGTAGATGGTTTAGCTGCTGGTATTGGTTTAATCGCTTCTATATCATTTGGTGTTTGGTTTTATTATTCTCATCAACCTCAATGGACATTGGTGTCGTTTAGTTTAGCTGGGGCATTAAGCGGGTTTTTATTATTCAATTTTAACCCTGCCCGTATTTTTATGGGTGATTCTGGGTCTTTAACCATAGGAGCTATTTTAACAGTTTTGGCCATTCAATTGATTGAAACACCAACCGATTTTTTAAAACCTCCTTTTAACCATATTTCAACCCCAATTTTAGCAATGGCTATTTTAGGTTACCCCTTAATTGATACTTTAAGGGTATTTATTACTAGAACCATTAAAGGAAAATCTCCATTTGAAGCAGACCGTACCCATTTACATCATAAATTACAAGACAAAGGTTATGGACACAAACGGGTTGTTTTAATTATTTATTTATTTAACCTTTTATTAATTAGTTGCGCTATATTGTTTCCTAGTGATTACGGTACACTTACATTTGCGGTTTGCGGTTTAATTGCAATTGGTTTTATTTGGTTTTCTACTCGTAAAAAAAAGTGAAGTTAAATTTAAAACATATCGTTTTAGTAGTGTTGATTAGTATTTCGACAAGCATTTTAGCACAAATTAAAATTACCGATTTACATTACAGAAACGACACTTTATCAGCAGTTTTAAATTATGATTCTCATCAAAAATATAATACTTTTCACACTTCAGTAAAACCTTATATTATAAACACAAAAAATAATAAATATAATGTTAAATCACCTTTGGAATTACATTTCAATCAGTTTAAGCTATACCCTTTATCTAACATCACCACAGGATTTGACAACATTAAACAATTAACTTATACAACAGGTTTAGGATTAGGGTTAGATTTTGCCAAAGGCAACTTTTTTTCTACTGCTAAAGTTTTACCTTTTTACACCAAATCAAATTACATTACCGATTCTATTTCTTATTTTTCATCTGTATATCCTGGAGCAAGCAGAATGATAAGCCCAAATGTGTATTTTAATTCTGAATTTTTAATGGCATACAAAGCTGGAAAGTTTTTTACTTTTTTAGGCGGATATGGTAAAAACTTTTTTGGTGATGGTTACCGCTCTTTATTGTTATCGGATAATGCTCCTGCTAGTCCTTTTTTTAAGATTGAAACCTCTTTTGCTAGTGTAAAATATGTAAATTTATATCAAGTATGGAGAGATATTTATAGTCCTTTGGACCAATTAAAATCGCCTAAATTAAAATACTCTGCCTCACATTATTTAAGCTGGAACATTACTAACGGTTTTAATTTGTCAATTTTTGAAACTGTTGTGGTTGGTGGAAAAGACACTTTATCAAACAGAGGGTTTGATTTGAATTATATTAACCCTGTAGTTTTTTACCGACCTGTTGAATATTCATCAGGTTCGGCAGATAATGTACTGATTGGTTTAAATATGAGTTACAAACCCTATAAAAACGGTTTAATTTATTATCAATTAATTTTAGATGAGTTTTTGTTAAAAGAATTAAAAGCACACAGCAAATGGTGGGCAAATAAGTTTGGTATGCAAATAGGTTTTAAAGCAAAACATTTTTTAGTAAATAATCTTTATTTTCAAACTGAATTTAATTTTGTTAGACCTTTTACTTATTCTCATAAATATTCTGCTCAAAATTACGGTCAATTAAACGCTCCTGTTGCACATCCTATTGGGGCTAATTTTTACGAAATTCTTAATGTTTTATCTTACAAAAAAGGCAAACACCAACTTACTAACAAAATGGTGTATTCTGGATATGGTATTGATACCTCAGCTATTAATTACGGTCAAAATATTTTTCATTCTTATGCCGATAGAGATGGAGAATATGGACATAAAATTATGCAAGGCTTAAAAACCAATGTGTTTAACAATCAACTTATTTACGAATATGCCATTGCACCAAAAATTAATTTATACTTAACTGCTCAATACACTTACAGATTTGAAATTAATCAATTTGGCATAAAAAATAATCATTACATTATGGTTGGGTTAAAATCAAGAATTTGGAACAGTTATACCGATTTTTAATATGTCGAATTTTCTGCATCAGTTTATAAAACAATCGCCTACACCACCAAAAGAGGTAGTTCAATTATTGTCTGACATCACAATAGGAACAAACGGAGCCAAATATAGCCATTTACATACAGCCAATAAAATTAACACTTTATATCACCCTCATTTTATTTACTTAAAACG
Source organism: uncultured Crocinitomix sp. (assembly GCA_964419855.1). Classification (GTDB taxonomy): domain Bacteria; phylum Bacteroidota; class Bacteroidia; order Flavobacteriales_D; family Crocinitomicaceae; genus Putridiphycobacter. The sequence goes on along the minus strand of CAYQRJ010000033.1, from coordinate 916 downwards.
ACATCAAGAAGCCATTGCAAATGTCACCATTTGTGAACAACCCATTTATATAAAAAAACAATTAATTGATAGTTTTTACATTAGATATTTTGCTTTTAAACAAACCCTTCAAACTCAGAATAAATCAACCAAAACAAACAATAAAAGACAAACTTTTTTTGATAAATATTTACAGCAATTATTTAACACCTCTAATCTTAATATTAATCAACCTCAACACAACCCTTCTTTATTTTGGGCTTATATAGATCCTCACAATAGCAGGTCGCTACGTATGGGTAAACGCTTTGGATTTAAAACCATTGGCTATTTCAGAACTTATGGATTTAGTAGATTTTATCCTAAATTAAATAAAAATGTAAGTAGAATTAAAAAAGAGGAGCAAGCGGTTGTTAAAAAACATTTGCTAGAATTTTATAAAGATTACGCTTTTTATTCAAATATTCACTTATTTAAACATAATGATTATTTTGTTTACAAACATAAAGGTAAAATTGTAGCGGGCATACAAACCTACAATGTGCATTGGCGAATTGATGCTATGCCAGGTAAAAAAGGAAAAATTATTGTAAAAGTTTTGCCTTACATTCCTTTTATTAGACGCATTATTAATCCTAAAAATTTTAAATTCTTAGCCACAGATAGTTTGTTTTGGTTAGATGGACATCAAGATAAAGCTTCAACCTTACTAGAAAGTGTTTTGGCTATTCAACAAAAAAACAGTTTACTTATTTGGCTAGATGATGCTGATTATAAATTGATAGACGTCATGCAATCTTTAAAACTAGGTCTAATTCAAAAACTAAAATCAGACAATGCTATTGAAATAGTTGCTAAGTTTAACCATTTAGATGAAGAACTAAAAAATGAAATACTAAACACCAAAAAATATATTTCGGGGTTTGATACGACATAA
>CAYQRJ010000032.1:0-14424 GCA_964419855.1 uncultured Crocinitomix sp. | reverse complement strand
CATTGTGCTGGTGATGAAGCTACACTCACCCCTCAAATTACAGGTGGAGTAGGGCAATATACTTATTTATGGGACAATGGAGAAACTACAGAGACCATTACGGTTACCCCCCCAACCACTACCACTTATAATTTAGAAGTGACTGATGTTTGTTTAGCTACACCTGGGAATGCTAGTGGTACAGTTAATGTCCCAGTTTATCCTCCACCTACAATGGTAACTATACCAGACACAACGGTTTTATGCCCCAATACTCCTGTTCAATTATTTGCAGAAGCACAAGATGGAGAAGGTGTGTTCAATTATACTTGGGAGGCTAATGGGCAAGTAGTAGGAAATTCGCCAATATACAATGCCCAACCTATGGTAACAACAACTTATACTGTTACAGCAACTGATGGCTGTGGAGCATCAATTAGTAATGATGTGTTGTTTACAGTAACTACTCCTGTATTAACATTTGTAATGAGTCCAGACCAATTAATTTGCCCTGGTGATACAACAGAAATATGGACGGAAGCCAGTGGTGGATTAGGTAATTTTACTTATTATTGGTATCATTCTGCAGAAACAACCTCTCACATTAATGTATCTCCTCCTAGGTCAACTACTTATACTGTTGCCATTGAAGATGGTTGTCATACCTATCATTTAGATGGACATACTACCGTTAATGTAATTAGACCTTTTGCCAGTTTTAATGTGCTTACTAATGAACCTATGCAAGGATTACCAGTTTATTTTCAAAATAACTCTGATGGGTCTGTAGCTTGGCATTGGGATTTTAATAACGGAGAAACATCAACTCAATATTCGCCTGGTACAACATATAATGAATGGGGATGGCAACAAGTGGAATTAGTAGCAATTAACGAAATTGGTTGTACTGATACTTTACGTAGAATGGTTTATATTAAACCTGAATTTTATGTTTATATACCCAACACTTTTACACCTGATGGCGATAGATTTAACAATACTTTTAAAGCCAGTACTATAGGTGCAGTTAAAATGGAGTTTTATATCTTTAACCGTTGGGGCGATTTAATTTACTCAACAACCGATATTTATTTTGAGTGGGATGGTACTTACAATGGAGAAGCCATATCCGACAACACATTAGTTTATAAAGCAAAAATTACCGATAAAGAAGGTGTTCCTCACGAATACTACGGCACCATTAATTTATTAAAGTAAACAAAATTAAAAACTAATTTTTAACCCTATCATAAAACTTCTACCAGGAGCTGAAATAGCAGATGCAAATTGTTTGTAATGAATATCTAGAATATTGGTTACTTTAAAATGAAAAGATATCTTTTTAAAACCAACATAAGACAAACGATAATTAATAGTAGCCCAAGCTGGTGTGCCATCAATAGTTGCTTCATCTAAATTGTCAGAACTTCCACCATAATCTTTAGTTTTTTTGGCAAAATTATAAAAACTATAAACAGCTGTGTTGAGTTTTTTGTTTTTAAACATTAATTCAACCTTGCCAAATTGAGGCGAAATGTGAGCTAAAGGTGTTTGATGTGTAATATCCATCCCTTTTGTGTAATTATAAACTCCCGATAAATATAAATTATTAATGATATTCCATTTAAAATAAGCACTAACCCCATAAATTTGAGCTTGATTTGTGTTTGCATTGGTTTGGACATTGGTCCATTCACCGTCATATAAAACAGAATCTGCTCCATTTAACAAAGCATTTGACCTGACAATTGCATTAAATAAATAAGTGTAATAAATAGATGTTCCTAAAGTCAAAGTATTTAAACCAAAAATTCTTTCTACCGATAGTTCACCATTAACAGCATACTCAGGTTTTAACTGATTGGTTGGAACAACTGTATTTCCTTTTTTTTCAAAAACTTTTCCATAATCATCAACATTTGGTGCTCTAAAACCACTAGATAAAGATGATTTTAATAGTGTTCGTTTATCCATTTGATATATTACACCAACATTTCCTGATGGAGCAGAGGTTAAAAAATTAATCTGATTAAATGGTAATTGTATAAAGGAAGTGTCTTTAAAAACAGAATTGGCATAAATAATAGAATACCTTACCCCAGAAGTAAAACTAGCTTTTTTACTTAAATGATTTTTATATTCTAAATAAATACCTGAAGATAAATAAGTACTACCACCATCTGGATATCTACTTTGATATGCAGTAATTTCATCAGAAATAATACTTTTAGATATTCCCGTAGAGTTAATTAAATTATCTTGAATTTCAACACCGAAATACAAAACTTGTGTAGAATCAATCACTTTATTTAAGTCTAAATTAAAAGCAAACACAAACACATCTTCAAGTTGATAATTTCTATTAGTTGATTGAAATTTTCTGCTAATTCTGTCCTCATCAATTTTTTGAAATGAAAGAATAAGAGAACCAGCATTTAACCATTTTTTTTGGGGTTTAAAATTTATTTTTGCAGATGAGAATAGTCTTTTTTGAGGACCATAATACCATTCTGCATATTTTAATTGACCATTTTTATACTCACTTAATTTATCATATCTATTAATATTGGTTGATTGAGAATATTGAAAATTTAATGTGTAATTTAATTGATTTGAAACTTTATAATAAAACTTAGATAAAACATCTATTTGTGAATATCCTACTTGTTTTTGTAAATTATAATTAGAGTTGTTTAATACCGAGTCCTTTCCGTTAATAATACCTACATAAGTTGAATCTAACCCCCAGTATTTATAACCGTGATATCTATTTTTACCCATTTGATAATCCGTAAAATTTGAAGCAGTAACAGAGGTTAATAGTCCCCATTTTTTTTGTGCCACATTGGTTGAAATATTTGTATTATAGCCAGTTTGATAGTCATAAAAAGTAGAAACGTTTGAGGTTGTTTTCCATTTGGTTGAATCTGCTAACTGTGGATTTTGAGTATGAAAATGAATGACTCCACCTAAAGCATCACTACCATATAAAACTGAGTTGGGTCCAAAAATAATTTCTGTTTCCTCTAATATAGATGGATCAATGGTGATGGCGTTTTGTAAATGACCCGAGCGATAAATGGCATTATTCATCCTTACTCCATCAATTACTAATAATAATTTATTGGCTTCAAATCCTCTCATCATTGGACTACCTCCTCCACTTTGCGATTTTTGTACTAACACTTGCCCTGAATTTTGTAACATATCGGCAGATGTAGTTGGCTTATTTAATAAAATATCGTTTTTTGAAACTACAGCAACTTGATGAGGTTCATCATTAACACTAATATATCCACGCAAAGGAGGGGTGTTAACATTAACTTCAGGTAAATAATGGTCTTTTTGCTCAAGCTTTACAATAAAATCTTTAGGTAAGTCCTTTTTTTGAATAATAATTAACTCAAAACTTTTATGCGATATAAAAATTTTTTCATCATTATTAATTGCATCAATGTTAACTATACCTTTTTTGTTTGAAATTTTATAAAAGCCCGAATTAGTCTCTACTAAAACACCTTCTATTAATTCATTAGTAGATTGGTTAATAAATTTTAAATCTTGACCCCACAAAACCGTGCTTACAAAAAGCAGTAGAATTAAAATTGTTTTTTTGTAGGTAATCATTTATTTTTTTGTTGCTTTCTATCAAAAATTATGCCTGCAAATTTATAACTATTATTTGGTTTATTTAACAAGCTTAAAAAAACTCTTTTTACAGCCTTCTCCCTTAATTAAATAATAATTATATCTTTACAAAAAAAAGTTTATGAAGTTTTGGGAAACAACATATTATGGTAATACAGTTTTAGATTACACCATTGTTTTTGGAATTATACTAGGCGCTGTAATTGTAGGAAAAATTCTTTTTATTATTTCTAGAAAAGTATTAAAAAAAATGGCTGCAAAAACAGAGTCAAATTTAGATGATATTATTATTGATAAAGTAGAAGAACCTTTAGTGTTTGCTTTGGTTTTAGGAGCATCAATGTACGCTTTCAACTTATTAAACTATACCCCATCAGAATTATCAGTGAGCGATTTAGAATCTGGTTTAACTGTTCCTTATTCTCATACTAAACAATTTATTAACCATTTATTTGGGTTTTTATTAGTCATAAATATTACTTGGTTAATTGCACGACTTTTAGAAGCGCTAATTGAAGAATACATTGTTCCTTATACCGAAAAAACAGAATCTGATTTAGATGATCAATTATTACCTATTTTTAGAAAAGGATTAAAAGTTATTATTTGGACGCTAGGAATTATTGTTGGATTAAACAATGCAGGATATGATGTTGGAGCCGTTATTGCTGGTTTAGGAATAGGTGGATTAGCTTTTGCACTAGCCGCTCAAGATACCGTTAAAAACTTTTTTGGTGGTATTATGCTCTTTGCCGATAAACCATTTAAGGTGGGAGATAGGATTCAAATTGGTGATATTGACGGAATTATTAAGGAAATTGGTTTAAGAAGTACAAGGGTGGTTACTTTGGCAGGTCGTGTGGTTACTGTTCCTAACTCAATGTTTTCTGATAACGCTATTGAGAATGTTGATTTAGAACCCTCAAGAAAAATTATGCTTAATTTGGGTTTAACTTATGATATGACAGCCGAACAAATGGAACAAGCAATGGATGTTTTAAGGCAAATAGCAAAAGACAATAGTGATTTAATTGAAGATGATATTTCTGTTGGCTTTAATAATTTTGGTGACTTCTCACTCGGAATTTTATTCATTTATTATATAAAAAAGGAAGCTGATATTTTAAATACACAAACTAAAATGAATTTGGCTATTTTAAGACAATTTAATCAAGCAAAATTAGATATGGCTTTTCCTACTCAAACCATTTATCACCAAGCTATCAAATAATTATAATTTTATCATTCATCTTTTTCAATAAGTAAAAAATTGAACATAATTTGAAACCTAATCGTTTTATAAACGTTTAACCAAGTAAAAAAATAATCAACTATGAATACTTGTGTTAATTGTAATAAAGAATTTGAAGGGAGATCGAATCAAAAATTTTGCTCTGTAAAATGTAAAAATGCTCATCACAACTCCAGACTAAAGGAAAAAGAAGCACATATTATTGATCTTAATCGAAAATTACATAAAAATTGGGTAGCATTATCTAAATTATACGAAATTTATCGTTCTCAACCCATTAAAGCTGATATTGCAAGGTCTTTTGGCTTTACAAATAAATTTCACACACATATTCATAAAAGTCCTAATGGACAACAGTATATAATGGTGTATGATTATGGTTACAAAAAACACATTGATGACCAAATTCAAATTGTACAAGCAGATTTATAGAACGTATCTTGTAGTTTAGAGGTGATAAATTAAATATTGTTTACTTTTGTAAAGTCAAAAATATACTAAAATGAAAAAAATTTATCATTTATCAACTTGTTCAACAAATCAAAGAATTTTAAAAGAGTTAAAGCCCGGGAAAGATGTCGAATTACAAGACATTAAAACCAATCCAATTACTGAAAAGCAGATTGAAGAGATGAAACAATTAGCTGGTAGCTATGAAGCATTATTTTCAAGACGTGCACAGTTATATAAATCAATGGATTTAAAATCAAAACAATTATCTGAAAACGATTATAAACAATTAATTTTAGAACATTATACATTTTTAAAACGTCCAGTAATTATTGTTAACGATTCTATTTTTATAGGTAACTCCAAAAAAGTAGTTGAACAGGCAAAAAAAGCACTTGGTTGATGTCTAAAAAGGTTTGGGCTCATTTGGCTTTGTTTACCGTAAATTTACTTTACGGCGTTAACTATGTTGTAGCAAAAGGGTTAATGCCTAACACCATAAAACCCAATGGTTTTATTTTGTTAAGAGTTAGTGGGGCTGTTATTTTATTTTGGCTGTTTTTACTTAATAAGTTAGAAAAAATTGATAAAAAAGATTACTTAACCCTAGCCCTTTGTGGATTGTTTGGGGTAGGGGTAAATCAACTGTTTTTTTTTAATGGTTTGATGAGGACGTCTCCTTTAAATTCGTCAATTATAATGACAACCACTCCTATTATTGTATTTGTATTATCTATTTTTTTACTAAAAGAAAAACCCACTTCTACAAAAATAATAGGAATTTTAATAGGTGCAGGAGGGTCAATTGCTTTAAGTATTTTATCATCCGGTTCATCTCATTTATCATCAAGTGTTGGAGATTTGTATATTTTTTTAAACGCTTTATCTTATTCCTTATATTTAGTTTTGGTTAAACCTTTAATGAAAAAATACAGCCCTTTAACAGTTATTACTTGGGTATTTACATTTGGGTTGATATATGTTTTAATTTGGCCTTTATCAGTTAAAGAAGTAATAGAGGTTGATTGGTCAATAATGTCATCAGATATTCCTTGGAGAATATTATTTGTAGTTGTTGGCGTTACTTTTTTACCTTATTTGCTAACAGTTGTAGCCATGAAAGAGGTTAGCCCTTCTGTAGCCAGCAGTTACATTTATTTGCAACCCATTTTAGCAGGATTATTTATTTTTATTTTTGCTTGGTTAGGCGACCACGATTTTACAGCTGACTATAGTTGGCTAAAGGTATTTTGCTCCATTTTTATATTTTTAGGAGTTTATTTGGTGAGTAAACCTGTATCAACAAAAAATTAATAAAATATTTTTATCTCTCCTAAATCAACAACAGATTTATTTTTATTTATTGTTGTTGTTAAAGATTTTAAAGTGGTTTCTCCTGTCAAAGTATCCTTTGAAGTATAATGAATAGTATAATTACCTTTTGTTAAATTATCAAACACAAAATAACCATCAGGCCCTGTGCTAACATTGTCATTAAATCCTTCATTATTACCATAGGTTATGTAAACTTTTTCATCTACAATAGCAACCTCTTCTAACAAAGAACTATTTTGTCCTTGAGTTACTATGTTAAAGTCAAAAGGGCTACTTACGTCTGTGGCATCAGGTGTTTCTCCTGCAACTGTATTTGTAATAACTAAAACATCATTTAATACTTTAATGTCAAATTGATTTGTTGATGATAAAATAGCATTTTTAGTATTATTTGCTAATTGAACATTAGAATCCGTATAATTAAAACTAATTTTTATACCTGTTCTCCCAGCTAAATTTGGATTTCCATTAGACACCCAAGTTGGATTATCATACCACACATAAAAATAATTATCTGTTAATGGTGAATTTAGCAACCAATAATCACCGTGTTCTACACTACTACCATTAGTAAAAATAACCTCAGTTACTTCTGCTTTTGCACTACTATGATTTTGTCCTATAATTTTACCTTGAATAATTGATGTGCCTCCTTGACCTTCTTGCTTATTACAAGCCATTAAAACAAGACTCAAACTTAAAATAGATAGACTTATAAATTTCATTTTATTGTTTTATAATTTTTTGTTGATTTATCAATAGATTATTTTCATACACCTTTAAAATATAAACACCGTTTTCAAATGTACTTAAATCAATTTTCACAAAATGAGTTTGATTTATATCCTTTAATAAAACTTGTTGACCTAATAGATTTGTAATTGAAATTGTACCTTGTTTTAAAGGAATATCAAACAATACATTAAGGGTGTTTTGGGTAGGATTAGGATAGATATTAACTTTTTGTTGTTGTAGAGTTGTTTGATTAATTCCTAAATCGGTGCAAGTTCCATACATATTGGCATCCATCCAATCTATTCGAGCTAAAAGCCAAGTTTTTAAATAATCTATTTCCTCAGAGTAAGTATTTCCAACAAAATTATTGGGCCATAAATACGTTCCTAATGTTTGCCATTTTGTAAAGTTTCTGCTAGAGGCGTCTTGTAAATAATTAGCCATTGAATCTATATAATTCATTAAAGTATCTTTATGAAATTTAGTTTGTCTTAACTCTTGCCAACGGCAGTTCAGTTGATGTGTAAAGTCAGGGTCTTGTACTAACCTTGTCCAATGAAAAGGATTACTTAATTGCCCTCCTCCACAAATGGTATTGAAATCTATTTCCCAACCACTAGTTAAACCACCGTTACAATAGTTAGCATTGCCTATTGCTAGATTAAAATCCCAAATTGGTCCAGCAACAATTTTACCTCCCTCACTTATATGTTGCTTATAATAAAATGTACTTATTCTATAGCCATCAACATTTTTTGTGATTTCGTTAATTAACATAAAATCTACAAAAGAACCTACATCAATAAATGGTTCATATCCTAAAACAGGGTCAGAAAAGTTTGCTCCAGATAAAGCAGTTTCAAATTGAGTAACATAATTTTGAATGTAATTCAATTGTTGGGAATTAATTTCATCATAAGCAGGATCGTGAACTTGATATTTTGTGTAAAATGTTGATGGAGGAGCTTGTAAATAAGGAGATGTCCACGCGATTACACCTCCTGCTGTTGTTTTGTCTATTTTAAAAATGTATCCTCCTGAAATGGCTTGGTCAGAAACATCCGTTGAATCCATTTTATTAATATTTACTCTTCCTGGATTAATTTTAATTTTTTCTGTAAAAACATAAACGCCTTGATATTCTCCATTTAAAATTACCTCACATAATTTTGTTCTTGGAGCATATCGTCCTAAATCATTACCTAATTTATAGGTGATGACATTTCTGAGTAAACTCTTATCTGAATAAGGTGCATACAGTATCCAATCATTATCTGCTGGCCAATTAAAAATAGACACATTATAATTAGTAGAATCAGGACCCCTTGTTTCTAAACCCCAAGATTTTTTTGGAAAAGTAGAAGAGCTTGACCCTCTTATTTCTATCCCAATTGTTCCATAAAATTCATTAAAGGAGTCAGAAATGTAATTCATTTGCCCTTCACCATTATAAATAATTCCCATTGTTGCGTCTATTTTTGGTTGATCAGGAATGTTTGCGTTATTTAAAGTATTTATAACAACAATTGGTAAATTTGATTCAGTTAAATAAACAGGAGGACTAAACCAGTTTGGGGTAGGAAAATAATTTGTAGTTGTATTAGTGATTCCCAAATGTAAAAATACCCTTGATGACATATCACTTGAAGTGGTTGATTCATTATGCACTTCTACAGCAAGTACATTTAAGCCTTGGTTTAAATTTTGAGACAAAAAAGCTTTGTTTAAAATTATTTGTGCAGGGTAAATACTTTGATATCCTAAAGCTTCATGTAAACCAGATGCTGGTTGATTATAGGCAGGAGGAAAACCAGTAAGTAAATCTCTACTAATTTCTACCCCGTTCAAATAAGCAATATATGAATCGTCATAATCTATGTTTAAAATGGCTTGTTCAATTACTGATGTATCAATTATATTAAACTCTATTCTTTGATAAACACTAATTGTTCCATTAGGCAAAATAGTATTATCGTCTCCATCTCCGTAACCAAAACCGCCTTGCCCACTATTCCAACCTGTTGGTGAAAAACCTAAATTAGTCCAGTTAGCAATGTTTGAAGTAGGTACAATATAATCCCATACATCACCCTCAAACACTACAGTTTCCCAGTGGTCAATTTGTGCTTTAGTTTGATGTGAACCAAAAATAATTAAAATAAATACTAAAATTATATTTTTCATTACAGCTATCAAAGATACATTTTTTTTATCACAATCGTTTTAAATAACAAAAAACTTATTAATTGTTTTATTGCAATCCCGTCCTAAACGTTTTTTGAAATAATAACTAAAATCTTGATTTTATTTAGAATTTAAGGTATCAAATTGTCAGTTCGAGTGGTTTTATTTTTTTGGATAAAAAATAAAATTGTATCGAGAACAGGTGTCGGAGTCAACAACCCGCTATGTTCTCGATACATTTTTAAATAAACACTATCGTGTTCCTTTAAAACCACTCGAACTGACGCTAACATTTTATCATTAAACAAAACCTTTAACCAGTCTATAATTCATCAATTTCTTTTTTATCTTTGCAAACTTAAACTGATAAAAAATGCCAACAAATTTTGTAGAAGAATTAAGATGGAGAGGAATGTTACAAGATATCATTCCAGGAACTGAAGAACTATTAAGTAAAGAAATGGTAACGGGTTATATTGGTTTTGACCCCACTGCCGATTCGTTACACATAGGGTCTTTAATTCCTATAATGATTTTAAAGCACATGCAAAAAGCTGGTCATAAACCCATTGCATTAGTAGGTGGTGCTACAGGTATGGTTGGTGACCCCTCTGGAAAGTCTGATGAGAGAAATTTGTTAGATGAAGAAACTTTAAATAAAAATATTGAAGGTGTAAAAGGTGTTTTATCTCGTTTTTTAGATTTTGACACATCAAAAGAAAACGGAGCATTATTGGTTAATAATTATGATTGGATGAAGAATTATTCATTCATTGAATTTATACGTGATGTTGGGAAACATTTAACCGTTAATTATATGAGTGCCAAAGATTCAGTAAAAAAGCGAATTGAAACAGGTATTTCTTTTACTGAATTTTCTTATCAATTATTACAGGGATATGATTTTTTACATTTGTATAGAGAAAAAAACTGTAAACTTCAAATGGGAGGCAGTGACCAATGGGGAAACATTACCACAGGAACAGAATTAATAAGAAGAGTTGAAGGAGGAGAGGCTTACGCCTTTACTTGCCCATTAATGACTAAAGCTGATGGTACAAAATTTGGGAAAACTGAAAGTGGTGCCGTATGGCTAACTGCCGACAGAACGTCTCCTTACGAATTTTATCAATTTTGGGTCAAAGTATCAGACCTTGATGCGCCTAAATTTATAAGAACTTTTACATTTTTAAACCAAGCTGAAATTGAAGCCCTTGAAGAGGAGCACAATAAATCGCCTCACTTGTTTATTTTACAAAAAAAATTGGCTGAGGAGGTAACCAGAATGGTACACGGTCAAGAGGCTTTAGACACTGCCATTGCTGCCACCAAAATTTTATTTAGTAAATCAACTGAGGAGGATTTAAAGCAACTAACCGAAACACAATTTTTAGAAATTTTTAAAGGTGTGCCACAAGCAACCATTTCTAAATCAGATATTGAATCTGGTCTTGGCATAATTGATGCACTATCTGCAAAAACAGGCTTTTTAAAATCAAATGGTGAAGCGCGTAGAGAACTAAAAGGAAATGCTATATCGGTTAATAAAACCAAAGTTAAAGATGATTTTATCATTACAACCGACACTTTGATTAATAATAAGTTTGTACTTTTAGGTAAAGGTAAAAAAAACAATTACCTTATTATTGTTGAATAAAATTAATGCACTATGAAAAAAATATTTATAATGATGTTGGCTGTGGCTTTTTTAAGTTGTAATTCAGATAAAATTATTTCTTATACGTATTCTGTAGTAACCAGAGGATATAAAATGGAAATAACAGTGTCTAAAGATTCAACACTTATTGTTCAAACAGGACGTCAATCTTTAAAAAAATCTTATGCCACTAATACCAATTTATGGAAATCTTTAAAAAAGGACAGTAAAGAGATTAAATTAAAAGACATTTCGGGTTTAGAATCGCCAACCAATAAAAGACAATTTGATGGGGCTATGTTTGCTAGTTTAACTATAGCAACTAAAGATTCTGTTTATCGTTCTAACTCTTTTGATGCAGGACATCCGCCAGCAATGATAAAAAATGTGGTTGATGCTTTAGCTAAAGAATCTGAAAAAATTAATGAAAAATAAAAAACTTAAACTTCAGGAGCTTGGTAGAATTTCGGTTAAAGCATTTAAAGAAGCCGAAAAAACGCCTATCATTATAGTTTTAGACAACATTAGAAGTTTAAATAACATTGGGTCGGTATTTAGAAGTTCTGATGCTTTTAGGATAGAAAAAATTTATTTGTGTGGCATTACTGCTCAGCCTCCCCACCGAGACATTCATAAAACAGCCCTTGGCGCTACCGAATCGGTTGAGTGGGAGTATGTTGAAAACACAGTTGATTTAATTCACAAATTAAAGTCTGAGGGGGTTATTACTCTTGCCATAGAACAAGCTGAAAATAGTTTAAAATTGAATGAATTTCATCCCCAACCCAATCAAAAATATGCCATTGTGATGGGTAATGAGGTAGATGGCGTTCAACAATCGGTCATTAATGTTTGCGATAATGTGCTTGAAATTCCGCAAATAGGCACTAAACACTCTCTAAATATTTCGGTTTGTACAGGTGTTGTGCTTTGGGATTTGTTTGCTAAGATGAAAAAGTAAAAAAATATTTTATTTTTGCAAAAAATTAAATGTAATGAAAACAACAACAACTTTATTTTTTACACTTTTGTTATTAAGTTTTAATGGAAATGCTCAACTAATTAAAAAAAATTTTTTTGTAAGTGTTGGAGGATATGTCCCAAAAGAAAAAAAGATTTATGAAGCTTATGCTTTAGATTCTGCTTCTTATTCAAATAGCTCTATAAATGGAGATTTGTATTATGCTTTAAATTATGCTTTAGCTGATAATTTTTCAATTGGAATAAGTGGCCATGTTACTGACCCTAATAATGTGGCATATTCAAGAAATGCTTTTGGACCAACCATTAGGTTTTACCCATCAATTAAAAAAACAACCCAAATTAAAACAGTTTTTGTTAAAGATACTTTGGTTCAAAGTTCAAAAATTAATCATTATTTAAGAAAAAGAGAAGATTATCGACCAACACACAAAAAATATCAAGAATATTCGGATAGTATAAGTAAGGAAATTAATAAATTACCTTTTTTAAACACCTTTTTTTATATTGAACCTTCTGTTTTATTTGGAAGTGCAAATTTTGGTGGTAATAAGATTACAAATATAGAATATGCTTTGTTTTTAGGGTTAACTTTAAGAGCTCCAACAAAAATAAAATTTGTTAGACGATTAGGTTTTGATTTGGGGATAGGGGCTAGATATCTTATTGATGATAAAAATTCTTATAACTTTATGCCATCAATAAGGGCTGGATTTAATTTTTATTTTGATAAGCAATATACTAGATCTTTTATTGAAAAATAATCTATCATTCTTGTCTGTAAAATTTTTATTTAAAATCAAACCAACCCAAACACACCACGAGTTAATGTTACAATTATTAAAGCAACAGGTATAGCATAAGCACTTAGTAAATACATAATGGTGAATGCTGGAGTATTTTTTTTATAAAGCACTGTAATTATAGGTAATAAAAAAACAATTATAATCAAATATCTATTCATGTAAATACTATTATCAACTTCAAAAACAGATGTTTGGTTGTGTTTATCTATAAATTTAACTTGCCTTACGTCTTTAAAAATTTTACTCTTTTTTAATACAATATTATCAGAAAATTGGTTGAAGGCAAATAAGGATTGATGAGTTTCAAAATCATATTCTTTATTATTAATTATTGCTGTAAAATAGGAATAATTATAAATAAAACGTTGAGCTTTTGCCCCTTCATCATCAGTAGGCAACCAACTATCAATGGCAAAAATAATAGTAAATAGCAAACTCATTATGCTAAACGTTTTAAATAGTTTCCAACTAAAACCAGAAGTTAAATGATTAAAATAAGCTAAATCTTTTTTATTTTCATTTATTTTAGATTGACGATAAAACTCTCTTGCCCTTTGCATTCTTTCCTCACGTTCTTGCTGGGGTGTTTTTTGAGTTTTAGTGCTTCCGTTAGATTTAATTATTTTTTCGCCAATACAAATTTCATAAGCTTCAGTTAATTCAATAAATTTTAAATGCGCCTTTTCTGACGGATTAACATCAGGGTGATATTTGAATGCCAATTTGCGGTATGCTTTTTTAATTTTAGTTACATCCTTAGTAGGCAAAATACCCAATACATCAAAATATTTTTTTGGAATAGTCAAACTATGTGTTTAATTGTTTTTTTTTGATAAAAGTAACAAAAACTCTTTAATCAAAAAACAAAAAGTCTAAACCATAAATTTTACTTTGTCTTAAACCTATAAGTTAACCCAAATTTAAGTCCAAAAATATCATATTTTATATTCTTTGTCATATTTTTTACAATAAACAATTCAGAATTTAAAAATAACCCTTTAACATTTTCGAATGGTTTTAAATACCCTATTGAGGAAGATATGGTGTAATTATTATATTTATTTGAGTATTGGTCAATAATAAATCTTTGCTGGACAAAACTTGTACCAGCACTAAAATAGAATCCTTTTACTTTATTGAATGGATAATATTTTAAATTACCCCCCACTGAATAAGAGTAATTTTTCTGAAAAAACGAAAAAAACCACATACCTGAAGCTGTTAAACCTAACTCCAATTTATTTTTAAAAAGATAACCCCCGTTGTAAGAAATTCCTGTAGCAAATCTAATTAAATAATCATTATAATATGGTAAAGCAAACACAGTATTAACATTTTGTGTTAGTTGGGCATTGACATTTATTGATAGAACAATAAAACTTAAAAAAAACATCCTT
>CAYQRJ010000031.1:3625-14474 GCA_964419855.1 uncultured Crocinitomix sp. | reverse complement strand
ATGGTTACGCCAATTACTAATATGTCATCTACTTGTTCAACCTCTCCTTGCCATTTTTTTAGTTCATTATATAAAATACTTTTTTGTTCATCCATTGGCAGTTGATGTATTTCAAATAACAATTTTCTAAAATTTTTGTACATAAATTTTTTGCCTTTAGTACCACCAAATTGGTCGGCATACCCATCAGAAAACACATAAATTACATCACCTTTTTTAAGGTTAAGTACATGGTTTTTGTATGATTTTTCTCCAGGTTTAAATGAAGCAATAGCGAGTTTATCTGCTTTAATTATCGTTACTTCATTATCTCTAATTAAATATAAAGGATTATTAGCTCCTGCATATTCTAAAATCATTTTATCATAGTCAATTGAGCAAATGGTCATGTCCATCCCATCTCTAATTTTACTATCCTCATTTCCTTTGTTTAAAGATTCAGATACGTAAGCATTTAGATAGTTTAATATTTCAGAAGGTTTAGTGATTTGATGTTCTTTAACAGCACTATTTAAACCATTTGCACCTACTAAGCTCATAAATGCTCCAGGAACACCGTGTCCCGTACAGTCAACTGCGGCGTAAAGTGATTTATTTTTTATTTTTTCAAACCAATAAAAGTCACCAGAAACAATATCTTTAGGTTTAAAATAAACAAAAGAATTAGGTGTTACATCTAAGATTTTTTCTTTTGGCGGTAAAATAGAGTATTGTAACCTTTTTGCATATAAAATACTGTCGGTTACATCATTATACAGTTCTTCTAATTTTTCTCTCTGTTGCTCTAT
The DNA here is from genome assembly GCA_964419855.1 of uncultured Crocinitomix sp. GTDB lineage: Bacteria > Bacteroidota > Bacteroidia > Flavobacteriales_D > Crocinitomicaceae > Putridiphycobacter. Next base: position 13,686 of record CAYQRJ010000031.1, on the reverse strand, counting down.
CTCATCTCTTTGTTTAACAACCTCTTCAGTTCGTTCTTTCACTTTTTGCTCTAAAATTCTTTCAGTTTCGGCTAATTCATCACGCATTTTTAGAAGTGCATGCCCTAATTCGTCATTTTCACTTAAAGGGGTATATTCAGTGTCAAATTTACTTTGTCCTACATTTCTAGCAAACTCTGTGGTGCTTTTTAAACCATCAACCAAATTATTCATGGCTAAAGACATATCTCCAATTTCATCATTAGTAATTTCCATTTTTTCTTTAGGAAACTCTCCCTTACCTAAGGATAAAAGTATTGATCTTAATTTAGTAATAGGCTTAACAATGGTATTTGTAGTAAAAAAAGCAATTAATATGGCGGCAAGAATTAGTCCAGCTCCTAAATACCAATAAAAAGTGAGGGACTCAAACTTTGTTTTAGACTCTTTTGATGATTGTTTTACTAATTCCAACGCATCACTTTCTTTTTTTTCAAAAGAATTTTGTAATTGCAATAAATTTTGGTCAATAGCGCCAGCTAAAACAGGAACTTCACCATCTTGCGCAATGAGTTCTCGTGCAAAAAAATAGGCAAAATCATCATAGCTGGCAATATCAGGTAAATACATCATTATTTCGTCATAATGCCCAAATAAAGTTTCTATCTTTTTTTTGGAATTATTTAAAACAGTTGTATCATTACTGTCATTCCAATTTTTAGATAATATTTCAACCTCTTTTATGGTTTTAGGAATGTTTTGATTAATTAATAATTTTAACTTTTCTTTATCAGGTACATCATCTCTACTTTGGTTGTTTACCCATTGAATAGCTAATTGTTTAGATTCATTAAGTAATAATCTTAATTTAGTTATTTTTTCTTTAGATGGCGTAATAACCTCAATTAAGTCTTTAGACGTTTGGTCATTTTTTTGGAAAGTTTCTATTCCATTATTTACGGCTAAAAATGTAGCTCCAAAAACAACAATTATAAACAGAATAAGGACGATAAAACCCGTCCCTATTTTTTTTCCTATTGAATATCTAAAACTCATTTCAAATTATTCTTCCATTTTTTTAAGTAATTGCTGAAAATATTCAAATTCTTTCTCCTCATTTAAAGAGTAATAAATACCAGTTAATCCCTCAACCACCTCTTTTTCATTAGGGTTAATTTCAAATGCTCTTTTTAAATAGGGTTCTCCTTTTTTAAACAATGCCATAGATTCATCTTGAACTCTATCAATTGCTTCTATATCTGTAGAAAATGGATCCATTCCAACAACTATATCTGCCCCCTGATTATAATATGATATTCCAATACCGTAATTGGCAGAATAATTCATACTATCTATTTTTAATACTTCTCCAAAATATTTTATGGCGTTGTCATAAATTTCTCTTTTTTTACCTGGCTCAACCAAAGAGTTTCTTTTAAACCATGCGCCAGCAAGTGTATTATAATATTGAACATCTGTGTTAGAAAAATCTTTATTTTTGTCTAAATATTTCCAGTAGTTGTTTTTATAAGTGTTATAAGTTTTTTCTGATTGTTCTAAATTACCTGCGTATAATAAGTCAACAGCATCATTATAATATTTAACATTAAGGTTTTCTATGTAACTACTAATTTCAGGCATAAATTCATTGAGGGTATCAACTTTTCTAGCCTCTAAAAAGGAATTTAAGGCAATTTCTCTATATTTAATGCCATATTTACTTTCTAAATTACGATAAATAATTCCACGCATTTGCCAAGTTTTTGAATATTTACCTTCATCACTGTTAAATACAGCCGAATCAATGTAAACTTTGGCTGAATCAAAATCTTTTACTTGATAAAACTTGTAAGCTTTAACAGTATAGTTTTGCGCATGAGCACTTACACTTATTATGATAAATGCTACAATTATCGATATGTTTTTTATCCAATTCATTCTATAACTTTAACCGCTAAAGATGTTAACTTTGAGGCGATTACTAATTTATGTTTTTTTGCATTAGGCTTACTTATTTCGTAAGATTGTTTATTGTTTCTGGCTTTATCAATTACAAAATTAATAATTGAACCTTTGTTTAAATAGCCAGGCTTATCTGTAATAAGCAACGAACTTTTTCCACTGTATTTAGAACTAACTTTGGTGATGTTATCACTTTTTTCCTCTGTTAAGTATAAAATGTGAGGAACTAAGTTAATTTCAGAAATAGAGTTAAATTTTTTAACAATAATTTCTTGAGAACCAATGGCTTTTCCATTGTATTTTTTTTGTAATTCATTATAAACCGAGTTTCCTTCTCCGTAAACACCAATTACAAAATCTCCTTTTCTATATGCTGAAGGCCAATCTACCAAAGTTGCAAAATTATATATAAATAAAGCTTTATAAATAGAACGCGTGTCTTTCATTCCAGCATTAACAGCGTTAACACCAGAAGTAAAGCCTGATAACATCAATGCTCCAATAATTAATATATACAATTTTTTAGTCAAAAAGTTACTATTTTTTATTTAAGTTTACCAAAACAGTGCCAAAATATACAAATTAATTTGCAGGTACAGAAGAATTTGAGGGTTGAATTTGATTAATATCTCTATCAAACAGGTATAAACCACCTTTATCAGCTCCAATCATCTTTATTTTATCCATAATAGTTCTTGCTAAAGCTTCTTCTTCCATTTGTTCGGATACGTACCATTGCATAAAATTATGTGTGGTAAAATCTTTTTCTTCTAAACACAAATGAACAATTTCATTAATTGAATTAGTAATCATTATTTCGTGATTTAATAAATCAGAAAATACTTCTTCAACAGTTTTAAAGTCGGATTTTGGTTTTTCGATATCTGAAATAATTGCTACTCCTCCTCTTTCATTTATGAATTTAACTAACTTTAACATGTGCATCCTTTCCTCATCCGAATGAACATATAAAAAATCAGAAATCCCGCTAAATCCATTAACCTCTGCCCAAACAGCCATTGATAAGTATAACTGTGATGAATAAGCCTCTTTTTTTACTTGTTCGTTTAGTATATTTTCAATTTTTTTATTCATCAATCTTATTTTAATGTAACAAATTTAAGATATAAGATAAATTTTACCTAATTTTATGCTTAATTATTTTATGATAAATGTCAAAAAAAAGAAAAAAACACACAATTAACAAAGATAGAACGCCAAAGGTTTCGCTAACAGATGAAATTTTACAATTATTTGATGATTTTCCTAACCGAAAATTAAATTATAAACAAATAGCATCTATCCTTAATAAAAACAATAGTCAATTCAGAAAACAAATTTATACGATTTTATCGGAATTAGCTGAAGAGGGAATTTTAAAAGAGGTGTCTTTGGGTAAATTTACTAAGTTAGATGGTGCAAATGGTGCAAAATCAACCTCAAGTTTATTGATAGGCACAATTGAAACGACAAAAAGAGGTGCTGGTTATGTTACAGTTGAAGGAAATGATAAAGATATTTATATTGCGGAAAGAAATAGAAATAGATCATTAAACGGCGATAAAGTTTCGGTTAAGCTATTACGTGGTCGAAAAGGTAAAAAACAAGAAGGTGAAATTGTTGAAGTATTAGATTCGGCAAATAAAACTATAGTTGGTACACTTGATGTATCAGAAAAATATGCGTTTTTAATTCCAGATAATCAAAAAATAGATATTGATGTTTTTATACCAAAATCTAAATTAAAAGGAGCTAAATCTGGCTTTAAAGCTCTAGCTAAAATAACCGATTGGCCTAGTAATGCTAAAAATCCCTATGGTGAAATTGTTGATGTTTTGGGCAGAACAGAGTCTAATGATGCTGAGATGAAAGCCATATTAATTTCAAACAATATCCCTCTTGAATTCCCCCCTGAGGTGATTGCTGAGGCAAATAGGATTGACCTTGAATTATCAAAAGATGAAATTGCAAAAAGAGTAGATTTTAGAGATATTTTAACTTTTACCATTGACCCTATTGATGCAAAAGATTTTGATGATGCTTTATCTATTGAATATTTAGATAATGGACATCTAAAAGTAGGTGTGCATATTGCTGATGTAGCGCACTATGTTAAAGAAGGGTCGGCGTTAGATAAAGAAGCTTATTTAAGAGGAAATTCAACCTATTTAGTAGATAGAGTGGTGCCTATGTTACCAGAACATTTATCTAATGGTGTTTGTTCTTTAAGACCAAATGAAGAAAAGTTTACTTTTTCTGCTGTGTTTGAAATGGATTTTAAAGGCAATATAATCAATGAATGGTTTGGTAAAACTGTTATTTATTCTGATAGGCGTTTTGCTTATGAAGATGCTCAGGAACGGATAGAAACCAAAAAAGGAGATTTGGCAAAAGAAATTAATGATTTAGATAGAATTGCTAAAATTTTACGTGCCAAAAGAATTAAAAATGGAGCATTAGAAATTATCAGTTCCGAAATACGTTTTGATTTAGATGAAGGAGGTAGTCCAATAGGAACTCATAAAAAAACAAGTAAAGATGCCAATAAATTGGTTGAAGAATTTATGCTTTTAGCTAATAAAAATGTAGCCAAATTTGTAGGTGATGTATCAAAAAGAAAAACACAAATTCCTTTTATTTATAGAATTCATGATAAACCTGACGAAAAAAAGTTAGAGATGTTTAAAGTGTTTTTATCTAAGTTTAACATCAATTTTGATTACAGTAACATTAATACTGTTTCAAAACAAATGAATAAATTATTTGAGGAATTAAAAGATGAGCCAGAGTTTCCTATTATTCAACACATGGCGGTTAGAACAATGGCAAAAGCTGTATATGACACTAAAAACATAGGGCACTATGGTTTAGGATTTAGATATTACACTCATTTTACATCTCCTATTAGACGTTATGCCGATTTGCTGGTACACAGAATTTTGTTAGAAACCATTAATAAAAAAAATAAACAACATCAAGGGTTGCAACAAATAGCCGAACACATTTCAAGAACCGAAAGACGCTCGGTTAATGCCGAAAGAGAATCTCAAAAATATTTCCAAGCTTATTATTTAAAAGATAAAATTGGAGAAACCCATCAAGGTGTTATTACAGGGGTTACAGATTGGGGTATGTATGTTGAAATGGTGGAGTTGCTTTGTGAAGGAATGGTTAGATTAAACACCATTGAATCAGATAGTTTTTATTTTGATGAAAAATCTTATTCTATTATAGGTAACAATAATAACCAACAATTTAATTTAGGTGATAAAGTGATTGTAAAAATTAAAGACGTTAGCGTAGCCAAAAAACAAGTTGATTTAGAGTTAATAGAGGATTTGAGTGTTTAATCCTTATTTTTTCTTTTTTAATAAATTTCCTAAATTATAAGCATATTGAATCATGTAAATATGTCTGATTTCAATAACATTGCCATTATTTTTCTGATAGATGTATGCTAATTTAAGTTCATTTTTATAAGGTAAATCTAAAAATAAGCCTAAAGAAAACCTTTGGGCTATTGAAAACTCAATAGGTTGAGAATCTAAAGATTTAAAAAACTTATAACTGATATAAGGTTGAACCCGTTTAAAATTTTTGTATTTATATTTTGCGGTTAATTTTAATCTAAACTTGTTAGTAATATTAGGATAAATGGCATTATTAATTGGTTTTAGTCTGTCAAAACCATTTTGAAACCTTGCTCTTGCCGTAAATTTAGTTCCAATAGATTTAACTTTGTAGCCATAGGATGCGTCAAAAACAAATCTGTTTTCAGAAGCAAAATAAGTATCCTGTTTCTTTTTTCTTGAAAAACGATAAGCTAAACCTACTTTAAATCCTTTAGCAACTTTATAAGACACCCCCAATTGATTGTAATATACCCGTAGTGTAGATGCGTTTTTATATAATCTAGCTTGTGTTTTGTAACTAAGCTCAATCTTTTTGTTGAGAGAAGTGTTTAACCCTACACCTGTCCATAAATGCGCATCAATCATTTGCGAGTAAGAGGTAAGTCCAGTTATTAAAAAGCAAAAAGCAATAAAATATCTCATCATTACAATTATTGTTTAATAATTATTTCAGGAGCATCAGCATCTTGTTTTTTACCAGACACCTCAACTGTTACAACAACCGCTTCTTGTCCACTATCGCAAGTAGAGCATTTAGAATATGAATATATTTTATACGTACCAGGTGTTAAATTATCAAAACGATAGGTACCGTCATAACTGGTTGTTGTTTTATCAGAGTAAGTGGTGTTATCACTACCATAGATAATAAAAACTTTTTCGTCTTCTGCTGGGTAGGTTGCTTTTAAAGTGCCTGAACCATTATAATTTTCAACCGTAATTTTCCCTTTAATTGAAGAAGTACCTCCTTGCCCTTCAGTCTTATTACAAGAGATTAATAAAGATAAAATAGCTGATAGGAATACAATTTTTTTCATAAAATAAATTTTTAATAACATAAAAAAAATGTAAATTTAACAAAAATTTAATACAACGCAACCTTTTTTATGAAAAGTGAGTTTAAGTACTATATAAAACAAACAAAATGAAAGCATTACTTTTTTTAATATCATTATTTAGTTCAACCTTCAATTTTTCGCAAATTGTTATAAATGAATATTCTTGCTCAAATATTAGTGGACCTACAGATTCTTTTGGTGACAACACTGATTGGGTAGAGTTTTATAATACCACTTCATCAGCTATTGACTTGTCGGGCTATTTTTTATCGGATAAGTCAGGTAATTTAACCAAATGGCAAATACCTGCGGGTGCTAATGTTTCTGCTAATGGTTATACCACTGTGTTTTTTTCAGGTAGAGGATTGGTAACAGGTACAGGTGAAATTCACGCAGGTTTTGGTTTAACTCAAACCAAAGGAGAATGGATTATTTTAACCGAACCAGGGGGAAATGTAGTTGACAGTTTAAAAATTGTTAAGGTAACTAAACCTAATCATTCTTATGGTAGAACTACTGACGGAGCAAGCACTTGGAGTTTATTTACAAATCCAACAATAAATGCAAGTAATGCCGGAGGAATAAATTATTATACACCAAAACCAGTTTTTGATATAGCTCCAGGTTTTTATGCTTCAACTCAAACTGTTACACTTTCAACTACTGATGCTACAGCTACAATTCATTACACTTTAGATGGAAGCGTTCCTACTTCTACCTCTCCAACTTATAGTTCTCCTTTAAATATTTCTACAACAACTGTTGTTAGAGCCATTGCTATTTCATCAGACCCTAATACACCAGATTCTTTTATAGAAACTAATTCTTATTTTATAGGTGTTACTCATACTGTTCCAGTAGTTTCAGTTTGTGGTGATCAAATTATGGATTTTTTAAATGATGTTGCTCCAGGTTCTTTCAATAGTAATTTTGATGGCGCATTTGAATTATTTGAAGAGGACGGAACTTTTATTGATGAAGGAGAAGGTTACTATAATAAACACGGTAATGACAGTTGGGCTTATGCTCAAAGAGGGTTTGATTTTATAATGAAAGACCAATATGGTTATAATTATGCAGTTCAACATAAGGTTTTTCCAGGTAAATCACGAAAAAAATTCCAAAAATTAATTTTAAAACCAGCCGCTAATGACAATGTATCTTTTGAAACTGGGGGAGCACATATTAGAGATGCTTACGTTCATACCTTATCACAGCTAGGTCATTTAAGATTAGATGAAAGAACAAGTCGTTCTTGCGTGGTGTATGTAGATGGTCAATATTGGGGTGTATATGAGATTAGAGAAAAAGTAGATGATTCAGATTTTACAAAATATTATTACAATCAACCTGGCGATCAGATAGATTTTATTAAAACTTGGGGTGGAACGTGGACTGAATATGGGGATATGAACCATTGGAATGAATTGTATAATTTTATTGTAGCCAATGATATGACAGATGCAACCAATTATGCTTGGGTAAAAGAAAGATTAAATACTGGGTCGTTAATAGATTACACAGTTTTAAATTCTTATGTGGTTTGCACCGACTGGTTAGTGTGGAATACAGCTTGGTGGCACGGTCATGTTCCCCCTCCTGAAGGTGACAAACAAAAGTTTAGATATACATTATGGGATATGGATGCTACTTTTGGGCATTATATTAATTATACAGGTGTACCAGATACTTCACCTAATGCAGACCCTTGTAATGTAGAGGGCTTAGCAGGTGATAATGGTGCTGACCCTGAAGGTCACATGGTTATTTTAACTAAATTAATGGATAATCCTGAATTTAAGCAGCAATACATTGCTAGATATATTGATTTATCAAATACCATTTTTCAATGTTCTAGTATGATTCATATTTTGGATAGTATGATTGCGGTTATAGAACCTGAAATGCCTGCTCAATTAACTAAGTGGGGAGGCACAATGTCGCAATGGCAAGCCAATGTTCAACAGATGAAAGATTTTATTGACGCCAGATGTGCTGCATTAAGTACAGGTTTAATTGATTGTTATAACCTAAATGGACCTTATGATGTAGTAGTTAAAGTTTCTCCTGCTGGAGCTGGAAATGTAAAAGTTAATTCCGTTTGGGCGCCTTTTTATCCTTGGACTAGTGTTCAGTATGGTGGCATCAATACCTTATTTAAAGCCTCTGCAAATTCAGGTTATGTGTTTGATCATTGGGAGGCTCAAAATCACACTTTTGCTAATCCAGATAGTTTACGTGACACCTTAGATTTTTCTGCTAACGATACCATTACTGCATTTTTTGTGCAAGAAACAGTAACAGATCCAAATAACCCTAATATTCCACCCGGTGGTTTTGAGGGAGTATTTGTTCCTAATGCGTTTTCACCAAATTCAGACGGTTTAAATGATTATTTACAGCATTTTGTTGGTTACAACATTGTTAACTTTAAAATTATTATTTTAGATAGATGGGGAGAAGTAATGTTTACCACTACATCTCCAACCGAATATTGGGACGGAACATTTAAAGGACAGTTAGTTAATTCAGGTATTTATACTTATGTGGTAGAATACCAAACAACAGAAGGGCAATTTTTAAAAAAATCGGGTAACATTACGTTGGTAAGATAAAACAAGATAATTATGAAAAAGATAGCATATATTATTTTTACATTAACGGCATGTTTTTCTTACGGACAAGATATTCATTTTAGTCAAGCGTCCGAAACGCCAATGTTAATTAACCCTGCTGCAACTGGTGTATTTGATGGCTGGGAACGTGTAACGTTTAACCAAAAAAATCAATGGGTAAATTCAGGAACTAAATTTTACACCACCGCCTTAGCTGCCGACTTAAATTTGTTTAAACCACGTAGAGGCAAAGGCGCTTATATGGGAGTTGGACTTCAGTTTTTTAATGATGTTGGTGGAGATAGTAAATTTGGCACTCGACAAATGGCACTTTCGGTTTCGGGTGTTGTTCCTTTTAATGACTTTAATACACTTTCGGCGGGTTTACAAATGGGATTATCTCAAAAATTTGGTGATTTTTCGGTTCTAAAGTTTGCTAATCAGTTTGATGGAGAGGGGTTTTCTAATGATATTCCTAGTGGAGAGCAAAACAACCTTGCGTCTTTTGTTTATTCTGACTTGTCGGCGGGTTTAATGTATCGTTTCAATAATAAAAAAATAGGTTTTTCAAGAGATGATGCTACTGATTTTAGACTTGGTGTAGCTTATTACCACATTAATCGACCTCAATTAAAATATAGATTAGGTACTGTTGCCGAAAAGTTATATGGCAAACTAGTATTACACACTGCTATTGTAAAAGATTTTTCAGGTTCAAAACTAGGTTTAGATGCTTATATAAATCAATATTTACAAGGTCCTCACTCCGAAACATTAATAGGGGCATTGTTGAGATATAGACTTCATGCTGGAGGTAAAATTACAGGTTTAAATCAAGACAGTTATTTGTCTGCTGGACTAGCTGTAAGAATAAATGATGCCATAATTCCAACGGTTAAATTGCAGTATAAAAGTTTTAGTTTTGGAATGAGCTATGATGTTACGGTTTCTAAATTAGGACAGTATTACAGAGGAGGCGGATTAGAATTTTCGCTTAGCTATGCTAATTTAGATTTTGCTTTGTTTAAAAGACG
>CAYQRJ010000031.1:0-3525 GCA_964419855.1 uncultured Crocinitomix sp. | reverse complement strand
GATTTTAGACTGTGTGATTTTAGATGTTAGATTTGTGGATACTAGATTTTAGATATTAGATTTGTAGATACTAGATTTTAGATATTAGATTTGTAGTTTTTAAAGTCGGCTGGGGTAATGTGATTGAGAGTTCTGTTAGTGGTTGGAGTGATAGCTCCACCAACAAGTTGGGGACTATAACGAAAAACACATCAATTAAATTGATTTAACATTCCAATTGCCAAATGATTAATTTCCTAATAACTTATTATATATTTGCACATTCAAAATTAAAAAATTATGTACAGAACTCATACTTGCGGAGAATTAAGAGAAGAGCATATTGGTCAAACCGTAACGTTGTCGGCGTGGATTCAAACCATTAGAGATAAAGGAAATATTGCTTGGATAGATTTGCGTGACCGTTATGGGATAACACAAGTGGTTGCCGAAAGTGGAGTGGTGAGTGATGAGGTAATGGCTCAAATTAAAAATTTAGGAAGAGAGTACGTGGTTCAAATTGAAGGTGAAGTGATTGAGCGTTATGCTAAAAACCCAGATTTACCTACTGGAAACATTGAAATAAAAGCGTCAAAAATTACTATTTTAAATGAATCTAAAATTCCTCCTTTTACCATTGAAGATGATACTGATGGTGGTGAGGAATTAAGAATGAAATACCGCTATTTAGATTTAAGACGTAATCCGGTAATGGAAAAATTAAAACTACGTCATAAAGTATCTTTAGAAACTCGCAAATATTTAGATTCTGTTGATTTTATGGAGGTTGAAACGCCTTATTTAATAAAATCTACGCCTGAAGGTGCTAGAGATTTTGTAGTGCCAAGCAGAATGAACCCAGGAGAATTTTATGCTTTACCTCAATCGCCCCAAACTTTTAAACAATTATTAATGGTAAGTGGCTACGACCGTTATTACCAAATAGTAAAATGTTTTAGAGATGAAGATTTAAGAGCTGACCGTCAGCCTGAATTTACGCAAATTGATTGCGAAATGGCGTATGTTGACCAAGAGGATATTTTAAATACTTTTGAAGGACTAATAAAACATTTGTTTAAAACTTGCAGAGGAGTTGATTTACCTGATTTTCCTAGAATGTCTTATGCTGAAGCTATGGAAAAATATGGCTCTGACAAACCAGATATAAGATTTGGAATGGAATTTTGCGACATATCAAATGTTGTAAAAGGCAAAGGGTTTAAAGTGTTTGATGATGCCGAAACTGTATTAGCCATTAATGCCGAACAAGCAGGCGTTTATACCCGTAAACAAATTGATAATTTAATAAAATGGGTTAAGCGTCCACAAATTGGAGCTATGGGTATGATTTATATGAGAGTGAATGAAGATGGTACTTTTAAATCGTCAGTAGATAAATTTTACGACCAAACTGAATTGGCTAAATGGGCAGAAGCAACTAACGCTAAGCCTGGAGATTTAGTTTTAGTGTTAAGTGGTGATACAAATAAAGTTCGCAGCCAAATGAATGAGCTGCGTTTGCACATGGGTGATGAATTAGGGTTAAGAAATCCAAACCAGTTTGCGCCTTTATGGGTGTTAGATTTTCCTTTGTTAGAATGGGATGAGGAATCAGGGCGATACCACGCTATGCACCATCCGTTTACTTCTCCTAAAAAAGAAGATATGCACTTAATTGACACCGAGCCAGGTAAGGTTAGAGCCAATGCTTACGATTTAGCTATGAATGGTGTTGAATTGGGCGGTGGGTCAATTCGTATTCACGACAAACAATTACAAGCCCGCATGTTTGAGTTACTTGGTTTTTCTGATGAAGAAGCTCAAGCACAATTTGGCTTTTTAATGAATGCTTTTGAATATGGCGCACCGCCTCACGGTGGTTTAGCTTTTGGATTTGATAGATTAGTAGCCACTATGGGTGGGTCTGATTCTATTAGAGATTATATTGCTTTTCCAAAAAATAATAGCGGTCGTGATGTAATGATAGACTCCCCTTCTCCTATTGATGATGAACAATTAGAAGAGTTGAATTTGCAAGTTAAACTTGTAGAAAAGGAGATGGGAAATAACTAATAGTTTTATAAAAATTGGGGTTATGACGTAACTATTTTTGAATCCGATAGTTATCGGATTGGAAATTTTGTCACTTTTACATTCATAATTTTAACTTTTGAGCATGAATAAAACATCAATATTAGAGGGTGTCCAATTCCGAATTTCTCGGAACAAACTATTAGTGCTCCCCAAAGCTTTAGGGGTTGTTGTGGGATTGGGTGGAGTGTGCACAAGCTGGATAGCTTGGGCTCTGGAATTTCATTCTTGAATTTTTATGTTTAACACTATTTAACCGTAAACTAATAGTTTATAAAGTTTCTTGCTTTTTTTGTAATAATCACCATTATAAAATACTATACCCGATTTCGCTATTGCTAACTTACGCACATATCCATTTTTATAAAAATTTGCCATCAGAACTACACAAAACTCCTTTGGCTTTGATTTAAGTTTTTTTAACTTATCTAAACGCTTTGTTAAGCAGATTGATTGTTTCTTATCAAGGTTCAAAAGGGTATTTGGTTTCGGATGATCTGATGTATTATAACATTGAAAATAACTTCCTTGATTCACTCCACGTACATGTAAATAGTAAGATGAATAGGTTTTTACACTATCAATATTTTGAGAGAAAGCCCCTAAAGAGACAAATAAGAATATCATTATAATTGTGTCACGCATACTTCTATTTAGGTTGTTTCAATATCTGCTCCTGTTTTTGATGGAGCTCCACTATCATACCTGTCTTGAATCTCATTTGGATTATCATAAATAGGAGGCGTATAAGATGGTCTAGGTGATGTTTGATACTTTCCGTAAGATTCCCCCTAAAATTACCAAACGTCTTATTCATTTCCATAATGGTGCTTTTCTCTTTTAGCGTGTGCCACTTCCAATTGTCAGAACGGAAAACATCACGTCTGATTAAGAAACGTAAACGTTGGGTCATTGAATTTTTTGCATGAGTATTTTCATGTGCAAACAATCTTGATGAACTACCTAAAAATTGGCTCGAATATCCTGGATTAAAAGTAGCCCCCTCGTTTGGATTCCAATATACTCTGTTACCCATAAATTGACCACCATTAACTGTATGTCCTTTCTTATTATGCCATTTAGCTGTTCTTTTATCAACATAAAAAGGCGATTTATAAGATGTGTTTGCAGGAGCATTTGAGTTATAAATATCCTTTTCAACAATATTCAAAACCTCTTTATCATCAACCAACTTCATTATTGTCTTAGTTCCTCCTTTAGAATGCCAATCTTCATAAGCACCAATAGCACTTTGCACAAACTCATTACCGCCTGTATAGCTATTCGTACCGTCATAATCGTAAGTCATATTCACCCCGTTCTGTTGGTAATGGATTCTAATTATATCACCTAAAGGGTCATTATTCATGATTGGATTATTCTCCATAGCTACATAAGGACTTTCCCAAGCTGTTGCTTTAGGGTCAATAGATAGCCACCTTCCAACTCTTGGGT
>CAYQRJ010000030.1:12167-14717 GCA_964419855.1 uncultured Crocinitomix sp. | reverse complement strand
GATATGTAAATTAAATATCTCATTGTGTTTATACTGACGTATGGTATTACAATAAGGATGCCTTAAAACACATTTTTCCATAAAATTTAACATTTTTTTACAACAATTTATTAAAAATAACCTACCTTTGTTAAGTAATAAGATGAAAAACCAATCAATTACATATCGCTTAACTTCAATATTTATGGCAGTTTTAATGCTGTTTTCAACCGTTGGCTTTTCAATGGATATTCATTATTGTGGCGGTGAAATTGATAATGTAGCATTTTATTCTAAAGCAGATGAATGTAAAATGATGAAAAAAGGAACAGAAAATAAGCTTCCTTCTTGTCATCAAACAAAAGAAAAAACTTGTCATACTAATTCAAATGGTCAATCTTTTTCTAAAAAAAGCTGTTGTGATAATCAAACAATCACTTTGCAATCGTTAACAGATAGTGAAATATCTAACTCTTTTGAAATTGCTAATGTTGATTTAACATTTGTAACAGTTTTTATCTTATCAAATTTTAATTTATTTGATGTTGACAACAATCAGTCAATAGAGTTTTTTGATTACTCTCCTCCCTTATTAAAGCAAGATGTAACTGTGTTGCATCAAGTATTCTTAATTTGATTTATAATTTGAAACCTACAAGGTAGGTATTACATCTATTTATTGATAGATGCTAATAATTTTTGCCTGTATGGTCTGTTGTTAACAGTGTCAAATTATACTTTTTATGATTTATATTAACTGACATATTTATTTATAAATAACCGTACAGGCATTTTAATTTGATTGCAAGTTTCGATACACGTTTCAAGCAATAAAAAACATGATAGCAATAATATAAATTAATTAAAATGCTTAATAAAATAATAAAATTCTTTTTAGACAACAAATTAGTAACTTGGTTGTTTTTATTTGTAATAATTGGTTGGGGATTAGTTACAGCTCCTTTTGATTATAACATTGATGGTTTACCACGCGATCCTGTTTCGGTAGATGCCATTCCAGATATTGGCGAAAATCAACAAATAGTTTTTACTAAATGGGCAGGACGCTCACCACAAGATGTTGAAGACCAAATTACCTATCCTTTGACGTCATCTTTACTTGGTATTCCAGGTATAAAAAGTGTTAGGTCTAATTCAATGTTTGGGTTTTCATCTATTTATTTAATTTTTGAAGATGATGTAGAGTTTTACTGGTCACGCAGTAGAATTTTAGAAAAATTAAATTCTTTGCCAGCAGGTTTATTGCCTCCAGGTGTTCAACCAGCTTTAGGTCCAGATGCTACAGCTTTGGGACAAATTTATTGGTACACCTTGGAAGGAAGAGATACCTCAGGAAATGCTACTGGTGGATGGGATTTACATGAATTAAGGTCAATTCAAGATTTTTATGTAAAGTATGGGTTGCAATCGGCTAGTGGTGTGAGTGAGGTGGCATCAATAGGTGGCTTTGTTAAAGAATATCAAGTTGATGTTAATCCTGATAAAATGAAAACTTATGGCGTAACATTACAAGATGTGATGAAAGCCACAAAAGAGAGTAATTTGGACATAGGTGCTCAAACTGTTGAAATTAACTTGGCAGAGTATTTTGTTCGTGGTTTAGGTTATGTTAAAAAAATTGAGGACATTGAGGAAGCAGTAGTGAAAGTGGTTAATAATGTACCAATTAGAATAAAAGATGTGGCTTTTGTTCATTTAGGACCTGCTACCCGTAGAGGAATTTTAGATAAATCTGGCGCACCTGCTGTTGGAGGGGTAGTGGTAGCGAGATATGGTGCCAATCCTTTAGAAGTAATTAATAATGTTAAGGAAAAGATTGCCGAAATTGCTCCAGGTTTACCATCAAAAGTTTTAGCAGATGGAACAGTTTCTAAAGTTACTATTGTGCCTTTTTACGACCGTACTCAATTAATTCAAGAAACTATTGGAACATTAGAGGAAGCCCTGTCGTTAGAAATTTTAATTACCATTATTGTAGTGATTTTAATGCTATTGAATTTAAAGTCATCTTTATTAATATCTGCTTCATTACCCGTGGCAGTATTAATGTGTTTTATTGCCATGCGTTATTTTGGTATAGACGCCAATATTGTAGCTTTATCAGGAATTGCAATAGCCATTGGTACCATGGTAGATATGGGAATTGTACTCACCGAAAGTATGATTATTAACCTAAAAAATGCCCCAAAAGATGAACCAATAAAAACAACAGTCTATAACGCTACGGTTGAGGTGGCGTCTGCTGTTATTACTGCTGTAATGACCACCATAGTTAGTTTTTTACCTGTGTTCACCATGCAGGCGTCAGAAGGTAAATTGTTTAGACCTTTGGCTTTTACTAAGTCTTTTGCATTAATTTCATCTGTAATAATTGCGGTGACTATAATTCCTCCTTTAGCCGAAAAATTATTTAGTATTAAAAGTAAACATAAATCAACAGCTTATATTTCTAACGTAGTGTTGGTTATTTTATCCGTAATATTATTGTTTACACCTTATAGTTTTTTTGGTGGATTTGGGTTAATTGTTGGTTTAACAGGAATCATATCT
>CAYQRJ010000030.1:7775-12067 GCA_964419855.1 uncultured Crocinitomix sp. | reverse complement strand
TCTTTAAATGAAGGGTCGTTTTTATTAATGCCAACCTCTATGCCTCATTCGGGAATGCAAATGAATGAAGCCAATTTACGTTTGTTAGATATGGCTGTAACATCAATACCAGAAGTAGAATTGGTGGTAGGAAAAGCGGGTAGAGTAGAAAGCTCATTAGACCCTGCACCAATGAATATGTATGAAAATATTATCAATTACAAATCAGAATATAAAACAGATGAACAAGGACGTAGAATTAGATTTAAAGTGGATGATGAAGGGAACTATATTAAAGATGCTAAAGGCAATTTAATCCCAGATGAAAACGGACAATATTTTAGACAATGGCGAGAACATATCAAATCAACTGATGATATTTGGAACGAAATTGTAAAGGCAACTAAAGTTCCAGGTTTAACATCTGCTCCTAAGCTTCAACCTATTGAAACCCGTTTAGTGATGTTAGCAACAGGAATGAGAGCGCCTATGGGAATAAAAGTTAAAGGTCCAGACTTAAAAACCATTGAGGATTTTGGTTTGCAATTAGAAATGTTTTTAAAAGAGGTTGAAGGCGTTAAAAAAGAAGCGGTTTTTGCCGATAGAATAGTAGGGAAACCCTATTTACTATTAGAAATTAAGAGAGATGAAATTAGCCGTTATGGATTATCAATCTTAAATGTTCAAAACCAAATTCAAACAGCAGTTGGTGGTATGGTAATGAGTTCTACTGTAGAAGGAAGAGAGCGATATAGCATTAGGTTGAGGTATCCAATGGAATTAAGAAATGAACCTGATAAGATTAAAAATATCTATCTGTCAACCCCAACGGGAGCTCAAATTCCATTAGGTGATGTGGTAGAGATAAAATATGAACCCGGACCTCAATCAATTAAATCGGAAGATGGTTTTTTAACAGGTTATGTTTTATTTGATAGGTTAGATGATTTTTCTGAAGTGGAGGTAGTGAACAATGCTCAAAATTATTTACAAGATAAAATTGCTAAAGGTCAATTAAAAGTACCCGCAGGAGTATCGTATAAATTCGCAGGAAATTATGAGCAACAAGTAAGAGCAAATAAAAGATTAGCCATTGTTATTCCTATTGCTTTAGGTTTGATATTTTTAATTCTGTATTTTCAGTTTAAATCTGTTATAACTTCCTTGTTGGTATTCTCTGGAGTGTTTGTTGCTTTTGCAGGCGGGTTTATTATGATTGGTCTTTATAGCACAGATTGGTTTTTAAACTTTGACTTTTTTGGAAGCAATATGCGAGATTTATTTCAGGTTAACAACATTAATTTAAGTGTGGCAGTTTGGGTAGGTTTTCTTGCCTTATTTGGAATAGCAACAGATGATGGCGTATTAGTAGCCACTTTTTTGCAAGATAGTTTTAAAAAGAATAAGCCTCAATCAATAAAAGAAATAGAAAATGCTGTAGTTGAAGGCGGTAAAAGGCGTGTTAAACCAGCTATGATGACAACCGCAACAACCATTTTGGCATTGTTACCTGTACTCACATCAACTGGTAAAGGAGCTGACATTATGTTACCAATGGCTATTCCGTCTTTTGGTGGAATGGTACTTAATATGGTAACCATGTTTACCGTACCTGTATTGTATTATTTATGGCAAAGTATGTCTTTTAAGTGGTCGAGTTTTAAAAACAAAAAATAACAAGATGAAAACAAAAAATATTTTTCATAACGAACAACAAATTAGAATAAATTTAAAATCCTTTGTGTCCATTGTGCCTACCTTGTGCGCTTTATGGTTAAAATGGATTAATAACAATAATACATTTTTATTAAAAAAGCAATTTATACTGATGATGCTTATCATTTTAAATGTAGGTTATTCTAATGCGCAAAGTTTAGATTCTTTACTACAATTAACTGTAAATAATTATCCAGAACTTAAAGCTTTACAGCTTGAGTATGAAGCAGAGTTATTAAAAAAAGACCAAGTCAGTCAGTTGCCAAATCCTGATGTAGGTGTAGGAGTGCCAATACTTAAACCTGAAACCCGTTTAGGTCCTCAAATGGTAATGGTGTCGGTTAATCAAATGTTTCCTTGGTTTGGGACTTTAAAAAGTAAAGAAAATGTGGTAGTTGCCATGTCAAAAGCCAAGTATGAACGCATTTCTGCCCTTAAACTCGATTTATTTAACAAAGTTAAAATAGCTTATTATCAAATCTATTTTTTAAACGAAAAATCAGACATTATCAAATCTTTTTTAGAGATTTATAAAACCATTGAAAGTGTAGCGTTGGCAAAAGTAGAAAGTGGTCAATCTACTACCGCAGATGTGTTGAGAATTCAGTTGAAATTACAAGAATTAAATCAAGAGTTAAATGTAATTGAAAATCAAAAGTTGAATTATTCAGCAGTGATTAACAGGTTTACTAATCAAGATGATGGTCAAATTATTATCCCAACAGACAGTTTAAATCAGCCAGCAATTTTAAATTTTAATATGGATGAGTATCGTAATAAAATTCAAAATAACCATCCTTTAATGCTTAAAATTAATCATCAAATAGAAGCATCTAAACAACAACAAACGGTCAATTCAAATGTTAATAAACCTACAATTGGAGTAGGAATAGACTATAGTTTAGTAAATCCACGTATTGATGCTAATCCAACTAACAACGGACAAGATATATTAATTCCAAAAGTAAAAGTAAGTATTCCTTTATATAGAAAATCTTATAAAGCTAAAAATTTACAAGAGGAAAAATATCAAGAAGCGCTAACATATCAAAAAGAAACATTAGAAGATAAAATGATGAGCTTATTACTTCAATATAAAGCGGGGTATGATAATGCTATGTTAAAAATAGAGCTAAATCTACAACAAATAAAAACAACCAAAATGGCGTATGAGGTATTACTTGCCAATTACAGTTCAAAAGGTAAAGGGTTTGATGATTTATTACAAATTCAAAATCAGCTATTGAGGTATCAATTAGAGCTGAAAAAACAAAAGTTAATCACTTATATTAATGTTGCCAATATTGATAGATTAACGGATTATTAATTTTTAAATTTAAAACAAAAATGGAAAAGAAAAATATATTAATAGGAAGTGTAGCTGTTGTAATTGGATTACTTTTGGGCTACTTGTTTTTTGGAGGTTCAAATGTTAACCAAAATGCCGAACATTTTGAAGGAGATGGTCATAATCATTCCGATTCTAGTCAAGCTAAAAAGGATATTATATGGACATGTTCAATGCACCCTCAAATCAGAAAATCTGAGCCAGGTAATTGCCCTATTTGTGGCATGACATTAATACCTGCTGATGATAATGCTAATAATAATCCGTTGGTGTTAGAAATGACTCCAGATGCTGTAAAGTTAGCTGATATTCAAACAACAATTGTTGGCGGAAATAAATCAAGTAAAGGACAGATGTCAAACACCTTGAGTTTAAGTGGTAAAATTCAAGCCAATGAAACCACAACAGCAAGTGTCGTGTCTCATATACCTGGTAGAATAGAAAAATTGTTTATTAGTTTTACAGGAGAGAAAGTGCGTAGAGGACAAAAGATAGCTACCATTTATTCGCCTAATTTAATAACAGCACAAAAAGAATTAATTGAAGCATACAAAGTAAAAGATGTCAATCCTTCTTTGTTTGAAGCCACAAAAAATAAACTTAAATATTGGAAAATTACCGACAAACAAATAGAAGAAATTCTTAACGAAAGTCAAGTAAAAGAATACTTTGATATCTATGCTGATCATTCAGGCGTAGTTACTCAAAGAAAGGTATCTGTGGGTGATCATTTAATGGAAGGAGGCGTATTATTTGTCGTTCAAAACTTTAATCAATTATGGGCGATTTTTGATGCTTATGAGTCTGATTTGCCTAAAATTAAATTAGGAGATGTGATTGAATTTACAACACCAGCTGTTCCTAACACAACTTTTAAAGGTAAAGTGTCTTTTATTGACCCAGTTATTAATCCAAGAACCAGAGCAGCTAGAGTTAGGGTTGATGTTAATAACAGAAAAGACCTTTTAAAACCCGAAATGTTTGTTGATGGTGTTTTACTTAAAGACGTGAGTAAAGAAACCCCTGCAAATCAAATTATAATCCCTAAATCAGCTGTGTTGTGGACAGGTGAACGTTCGGTAGTATATGTAAAATTACCCGATATGGAAATTCCGTCTTTTGAATTTAGAGAAATTACGCTAGGCGAGAATATGGGAGAATATTATGTAGTAACTCAAGGGTTAAAAAATGGAGATGAAATTGTAACTAATGGTGCCTTTGTAATTGATGCTGCCGCTCAACTTAATAG